>JAFSSU010000082.1 GCA_017450845.1 Treponema sp. | reverse complement strand
GTCAGCGGAGGGCTTGGAAATATTTTTTACCCCCCTATCCCCCTTGAGCCATCCGTTCTCCCTCATCGTCTTGGCTCCGTGGCAGGACTTGCACAGCGGCTGCCAGTTGCGACGGTCAAAGAAAACAGCCTCGTCCCCCCGGTGCGGCAAGATGTGGTCAACGACCTTGGCCGGTCTTCCGCACACCGCGCAGAAGGGATTTTCTCGCAGGAACTCAAGCCGCTCCCTCTTCCACCTCTTGGTGCCGTAGAGCCCGTGCCATCCCCTGCTCTTTTTCCTTTCCGGGGCGGGACGTTTCCCCCAATGCTCCTCAAGGTGGATGTGTCCCGCGCAGAAGTGCTTCCCCTCCACGGCGGTCCGGTAGCATCCGTGCTTATGGCATATCGTAGTCATCACCTCCCGATTCCTCCCGGCTCCTTGACAGAGCCATCACAGTATCATAATCAACGTAAGTCACAAGGGAATCCGCCTTGCTCCTCCAGTCCACGGCGTGTCTCACTCCCTGCCGTATCACTGACACAAAGTTGCTTAGGACGCAGTAGTTCCACCCGAACTTCCTGCGGTATGTGGTCTTGCGCCACCTTACGCTTGGATTGTCGTATCGCCTGAACACGTAGAGCATTGCATCGCTCGCCCTGTCGTCCACGTCATCCCTCGTGTATTTGATTCCCCTGGAAGCGTACATGCCCATGACGCATCTCTCCGCTATTCTCCGTGACTCTTCCCAGAGAGCTATCCGCGCCTCCCCGTCCCCGTCCTCAAGCCACATGGCCTGCAAGGTGAGAAGCCACTCGTTGTCGTTGGACGGTCGGTCAAACCTCGGGAGCCTCACGGGCCCGAAGTCAAACCACAGCTGCCCCGGCGGAGTTCTTCTCACCTGCAATCCTCTTCCAGCTCAGGTCAATGTCCGTGTAAGGCTCCAGCTCCCACGCCTTGCCGGACCAGTTCAGATAGGCCTTGCAGTGGCTGCACAAGGCTTCCCCTCCCTCCTCCCTGATCTCGCCCCCGCATTTCGGACAGCTGGATGGAAATGTCCTCGGCCTGTCTGCCGACGGCTTATTCCTGCGTCTCTTCCAGTCCTCGAATCCGGAGTCAAGGTCATTCCATTGCGTGACAGCTGAGAGAAAGAGTCCCCTCCTGTTTCCTTCGGGTATTGAGTCAAAACTCACGTTGCCTCCTGTTCCGTCCCTGGCGCGGAATGATTTCTTCGTGAGAAAGTCCAGCGAATAGTCAAGGAACTCAAGTCCCCTGAGCTTTCCCGCAAGGGAAGCCGTTATAAGCGAGGTCTCCTTTTTCCCCATTCCGAGTCCGTGCGCGTCAAGCCAGGAGGACACCTCACCCACGTCGGCTGTCGCCGCGTCAGCTGAGGAAGCATCCGGGAAGCAGTCTGCGCGCGCGTCATCATCATCATCTCCTTCTACATCCTCATCTACATCATCATCATCATCTACATCGCTTTCGGATTTTCCAAAAGCCCCCTTTTCCGAATCCGAAAAGCCCCCTTTAGGAGGGTTTAAAACCCCCCTTTCTGAATCTGAAAAACCCTCTTTTGAGTTTTCCAAACCCTCTTTTTCAGAATTGTTTAAGGGCGGTTCCTCCTCATTGGCAAGGGTGCTTTCATCCGCCCCGCAAGCCCCCTTTTTCTTTCCTCGTCCGCCAGAACTTCCCGCGAGCCTGCTCTCAAGGTCGGCGTCCACGTTCGGCTTGATGGCCGTCCACAGAAGGTCAGCCAAAGGAGGCAGTCCCTCCGGCTTCACCCCGTCGAAGCGGTACGCGTCAAGCGCGTCATAAAACGCGAGCCTTTCGGCAGGATCTTTCAGCTTCCTTGCTGCCTCGTACCATGAGCGGTAGTGTCCCGCCTTGCTGATTCCCGTTCCCACGTTCCCTCCTAGGTCTCCTCGATCGCGATTCCCAGTATGTGCCACATGAGCCTCTTCTTTATCTTGTACGCCTCGGTGCGCACTCCCTTCACGTCCTCCACGTGCTCCCTGCCTTCCGCGTCCGTATAGACGAAATCCGCCACGTAGCGCATCGGCCTGAGCCTTTTTCCGTCCGGGCCCGTCTCCCCGGGCACCAGCTGGAACGGAACCTGCCTCTCAAGGCCGTGTATCAGGTTCGCACGCTCCATGAGGCAGAGCTGGCTCCACCTGGCCGCCTCCGCCCCGGAATCGAAGGTGATTCCGTCCAGCACGGTTTTCCTCGCATGGTACTTACTCATTGTTCTTTCCTCATGCTCAGTATATGTCCCCGGACCATGGCAGCGGTCACGACGAACCCCAGGTCCCTTGTGGCCATCTCTGCAATCCTGGGGCTGGACAGTCCGGGATGGCTTCTGACATAATTCCTCACCTGGCCGTGCCTTTTCCTTCTCCGTGTCAGCCGGTCCCATGCCCTTCGGAGTGCCGCCACATCCTCATCCGTCCATATTCTGGCGACCCCATGGGATCTCTTTCCGTGATGTCTCCGGCAGAACCATTCCTGTGCAAACTTGACCTCGCATCCTGCGATGCCGGCGGCCTTCTTGGACGTTATCAGGTCGTCCTCATGTAAGGATGGTTCCCCCCTGCGGGCAAGAATAATCCTGTCAACGTCGGGGAAAATGACGAAGGAATCGCACAGCTCATATATTGGAGTAGCGTACTTTCCGCTCAGGAATTGCCTTGCGCTCCAGTAGCGGTTTCCAGTCCCTTTCATCATGTCCCTTACCGCCGACATAACCATTGCCCGCGCGAAATTCCTCATCGCGTCCACGGGGATGTATTCCGGGGTCCTGTTGAGCCTTCTCAAAACGGAATGTCCTCCATGAAATCCCCGTCAGCGGCGGGCGCCTGCTCTCCGTCGGGCGCGGGCACGTACTCGTCCGGCTCAGGCTCCGCCCCGGAAGGATGCCTCAGCGGGTACAGGTTCGAGTACTCCGGCGCGTTCTTGCGGGGCACGCACCTCACCCAGCCCGTCTTTCCCTTCCATGAGCTGTAGTCGTCGTTCTGCGGCACAGAGCGGGGAAGCCCGAACGAGTCGCAGAGCTCCGTCCACTGCTCGTCCCACCGCTCCTTCTCCCTGTCCCCGGCGTAGGGGCGGTCGTAGAACTGCATCACGTTGGGACGCGCTCCCGGCCTGTCCTTGATCGACACGTACACCGCGAGGTAGGGCGTCCCGTTCTTGGTCTGCTCGTACCTGCATCCGTTGATCCTTGCGAAATACTCACCCGGCGGAAGCTTCACGCTCTCCCTTGGCGTATATCCTTGTCCGAACATCACTGCTCCTCCATTATTTCCGGGGCTGTCCGCCCCGCAATCACCATGTCAACCCAGGCACGGAACTCCTCGAAGCTCCGGCACCGGTAGTCCTTCCCCAGCCATGTCCACGTCCAGACGGCCCCGCCGTCCGTGGTGCTCTTAATCGCGGTGAAGTTCCTGTACATGCAGCCAGCCATTTTCCCCTCCCTTTTTTTTCTACTCGAAATACCAGAACGTCCACCCCCGGACCGTCCTTCCCTTTGCGGCGGCCCATTTTATGGTGCCCTCCTTGATCCCGGTCTCCTCCACGGCCTCGCTCAGGCTCCCCCAGAAATGTTCGTTTCCGTCCGGTCCAATACCAGAGCACCCGCCACCTTGTCCGCGAGCTCCTCCACCAGGGCCGCAAGGGTCACCGGGTTTCCCATCATCTCCCGGTACTTCCCCAGCATCTCCGGGGAGAGGTCCTTCTTCCTTGGCCTTCCTCCCCGAATGGGGCCCGAGGATCCTTATGTTCCGCATCTCATCCAGCTGGGTGTCCGTCAGCCTGAATGCAACCCTCGGGTCGGCCTTGCTCGTGATTGGTATCCTGCGGGACTCTACGCCGTAGGCCTTCAAGTACGCCTTGACGGAGGAAAGGCACCTCCCGGTCATGTCCACAAGCTGGGGAAGGGTGTACTCCCCTGGCTCAAGGGGCTGCGCGGCCTTTTTCGGGGCCTCTTCCCTCTCCGGCTCCGGCAGGCTTTCCCCTGCGCTGAGCTTTCCAGCCCCGAAAGCGTCCCTCTGGGCATCCTTGAAGAGGGTCCAGAAGAATCCGCAGTCCTCCTGCGTGAGTGTCCTTCCGGGGCTCACCAGAAAACTCAGTGCCGGAAGCCAGCTCCTTTCCTCAAGGATTTTCCGGATTGATGCCCCCGTGCCGTCGTAGTACTCGTCAAAAGTCAATTTTCTTCCCTCCATTGGTATGACGGGACCAGCGGGAGCCTGTTTGCCTCCGCATAGCCATGTCTCACCGGCTCCCATGTGTAGCCGGGGTTCTTTTCCAGGATCTCCCGAAGCGCAAGGTGCTCCCTCTCTGAGATCCCGTTGATGTTGTCCGCCGGGCTCTCCATGCACATCTTGCGGGTGCCCAGCCAGTTCCTGAAAAGTATCTCAATCACGTCGTGCTCCCGCCGTCCGTGGCCCTGCGTGACACCTGCCACAGCTTCTCCGCGACCTCGTCCGCCGAGTCGCCGTCCCCCAGCTCCTCCAGCATGGCGAAGAGGTGGTTGTTAAGGTCTGACAGGTTGTTCTTCATCCTCATCCTCCTCGAACAGAATCACCTTGTTGCGCGACATCGCGTAGAACTTCTCCCGGATGGCTCCGGGGGATGTCTTCCAGTTGCCGAGCAGGTAGACCGCCTCCGACGCGTCGATCATGGCGTTGCATATCGTTATGTGCTGCTCGTACTCAAGCCCCAGGGGAGAGAGGATGTCCGGCGTTATGACACGCGTCCACCGCTCCCTGTAGAGTCTGTCCCTCGCGCGGGCAAAGTCGCCCCGGAAATCTGGGTTGCCTCCTATCTTCCCGACGACGTATATGGTTCCTTTCCTTCCTTCCATGATCACCTCTCAAGTATTCCGATGTGCTCAGCCAGTATGTAGGGGCCTCCGTCCTGCCTCAGGCTCCCTATCACCCGCACGAGCGTCGCGCGCTCTATCCTGTCCCTCGCGAAGTCCCGGAGGTCTCCGCGGCACCTCACCGTCATGGCGACGTTCCCGCCGTCCCTGCTCCACCACTCGAGCGCGAGCTGTGTCTCGTCCGAGGCGGAGGCGACCCTGTGCACGAAGCCGTCTATTATCAGCTGGTTGGTCAGCACCTTGTCAATCCCCACCGGGGTTCCGTCATTCTCCTCCATCCTTCCCCTCCTTCAGAATCTTCTCCGCCTCCGGGCTGAATCCTATGACGGCGATCCTCTCCGTCTTGCCGGAGGCCGCTGAGTGCATGTCCACGGTAACGCGTATCCCCAGGGCAAGAAGCGGAAATATGTATTCATTGTAAAGCGCGCTCATTGAGCGGCAGAGGTTCTTGAAGTACCCCAGGAACTCATTGCCCCTGGCTATGATCTCTTCCACAGAATGGCTTTCGATGTAGGCAATGAGCTCCTCCGAGGTCACGGAGTTATTGGTTGTCTCGTAATTATCTTCCACGGCGCATCCTCCTCATCTCCATCTCGAGCATCAGCTGGTCGGCGCGGCGCATGAGCTCCTCGTTGCTCTCCGTCCTGTCCCTGCTGACGTACGCGTCCAAATCCGCCACCGCGAGCCTTCTTCTCGTGCAGTTGCAGAGCCTCACGAGGCTGTAAGGGAGCGCCCGCATGTCCATGAGCCTGTAGATTGACTGCCTTGACATCCCGAGGTATGCCGCCGCGTCCGTGGGGCTGAGCCATGCCGGGCTCACCCTGCTCTTTCTCTCTGATTTTTTCTTCGTTCCCATGTGTTCCTCCTGTCAGGGAAATAAAATAGGCCGTTTCCAGTCGGAACACCACCCGCGCAACACGGGGACTATACTGGAAGCGGCCTGTATCTGCTTTCTCCGTCCGATTGGGTCAGGCGGAAAATGTCAGCCAAGATTCTGCCCCCGCGGGGGTTCCAGTCCTGCGGGAGGGGTTGCCGGGGATGTGGGATTTCCCGGCTTAAATGTGGGGCGGGGAAAGGGCCAAGGTTCCGAGGCCCTCCCCCCTGTATTCTTTCAGGGCAGGGAGTTGTCCTGATAAGAAACTCTTTAAGGTCGGGACGGCGGTAAACGGGCAGAAAACCGCCGTCCCTGTTCTATCGCATACCTTTTGGAGGATATTGATAGCACGTTCTTTCAATGCGGGCGCGCTGTCAAGCGTGGCCGCATTGCTATGCACTAGTGTATAGCAAAAATTTTTCCCAAAATTGGGAATCTGATTACACTATATCCGAAAATTGGGAAATGTCAAGAGATTTTTTTCGATTTTTGGGAATTTTTTTTTCCGAAGTTTAAAATATGGATGCAAGTGGAAGAGCAATAGTCAGTCGAATGTCTCAGCTTGGGGAACTAAAGGAATATGTCATTTCCTGTGGTATTCCCTCTTCTACTATATCCAATTGGAAAACCAGAAACAGCAGCCCTAAAGTTTCTGACATAGTTAAGATTGCGGAATTTAAACATGTTTCTATCAGTTGGTTAATCACTGGTGAAAAAGAAAATGGTTCCCCCCCGGAAGTTGAAAAAGTTGCACGGAGGTTCCTTGCCCTGCCGCCTGAGTACCGCGACATGGTGGAGAGACAGATAGAGGGCTTCGAGGGGCTGTGCCTCAGGTCTCAGGGGGAGGAGACGGAGTCCGGCTCCGCATGAACCCCCTCATAGGCCACGACGGCTGGTAATAGCTCGGATTCCGCATTTTTCAATCCATTCAATCCAGCCGCAAAAGTTTATCGGTTTGTCAATAAAAATTACCTGTGATTTGGTGATATTTGGTCAAATGCGCTTGCCATGAATAAATTGTCGATCATCTTTTCCATGCCCATACAGTCATTTTTGATGAAAAATCATTATCATTAGGTTCTATTTCAAAATCTTTTGTAAAAAGTATTGACATATTACAAGAAACATGGTATTATAAGAATGTCAGGAGGTATTAGATGAAACGAAAGTCTAATAAAAAACCGCCGAAGCATAAGTCCGGCGGCTCTTGGCTTCAAGTTTTTTCGGCTGTGCTCGCGGGAATAGGCACATTCCTTGCGGGTCTTGCCGAAATCTTGAAGGTAGCCTTCAAGCTCACTGATTAGCCTGTCAGGTAGTTGGTGAGCGGGCTGGGAGCCTTTAGAGCTCTCAGCCTTTAGACTACCATATTTTTTCGGAGGTGTCAACATGAAATTCTTAAATGCAATGGAGATTTTTGGGATCGTCCTTATTGTCCTCGGAATGACCCTTTGGATTGTGACCCGTATTGTTTCCAAAATCCGGGGGAGGAGCGGAAATGGAAAACGAGAAGCCTAAATACACCGGGTACGGCTACCACGGCGGGGGACGAAAGCCCACGGGCGTGAAGCGAGTGTCCTTCTGCGTGAGCTGCCAGCCGGAGGAGCTTGCGAAGATAAAGGAGCTCGCGGAAAAATCCGGGAAGACCGTCAGCCGTCTTCTTCTGGATGCCGTGCTCGGCACTTGACAAAAAGAATTCCACGGGATATGCTCTAGGCATCCCATGACACGACCTCTCAGTCACCGCCGAAGAATTCCAGTTCCCGGCGGTGTTTCTTTTTTTTCAGAGTTCTTCAGTTTGTGGGAAAAGAAGCTCGTGGACATAACGGCTCAGAGTAATTCCATGAGCGGCGGCACGTCTTTCCAGCACCTCCCTCTCCCCAGGAGTTATCCTCACCGCTATCTGTACGGACAGAGCTTTTTCCCTCGGCACGGAAGAACGCCCGGCAGGTCTCCCCGCCCCCTCCCTTTTTCCTCCCCTAGGCATGGCTCACCCCCTATCTCACAATCAGAAAGACAACCAGAAGCACCAGAGCAGAAGCCCTGAAAACAGCGGAAAGAATCTGGATTTTTTTTCTACAAATCATATTGACAAACCTCCAATATCAGTGTAGCATTTGAAGAGCGGATGAGTGTTCCGGTCTCACCCGCCCTGGAGCCATCTCTAATACTATGTCTTACCTCCTTATGATTCCATAATACCATCCTTTTGAAATTTTGTCAACTATTTTTTCAAACAAAATATCATAATTTCCACATGTTTTCCACAGCCCCGCAAAACAAAAGTGACTGTATGTGCAGGAGGTAAAAAATTTGAGCGCACCTGCAATGATAACGCTGGGAATCACAATAGCCTCATTCATGCTGGGAATCATCTACAAGCTGATTGACCTGAGCGTGAGGTTCGGGAGGTTCTCAAGGCAGCTTGAGGAGAACGAGCGGAGGGACCTTGAGGAAAGGGAGAAGTCCGCGCGGAAATTCGAGGAGCTTTTCAGGGACCGCAACCGCCATGACAGCTCGCTTGCGAGGCTTGAGGAGTCAATCAGGGGCATAACGTCCTCGCTTGAGAAGATTGACTCCAAGCTGGACAGGATAATGGAAGGAGGAAGGAATTGAGACTTTTGGACTTCATCAACAAATACTGCGGAAAGAAGGTGGACTTCGACGGGCACTACGGGCCCCAGTGCGTGGACCTGTTCCGGCAGTACTGCAAGGATGTGCTTGAGATACCGCACACGGGCGGCGTGGAGGGCGCGAAAGACCTTGCCGAGAATTACCACGCGATGCCCAGGGAAAAGGCTTTTTTCTGCCTGTTAAAGCCGGACTGTCTCGGGGAGTACGGGGACGTGGCGGTATGGGGAGCCACACCCACAAACAAGTACGGCCACGTGGCAATCGTGCTTGACAGGCTGATTGACGGCTCGCTCGTGGTGTTCGAGCAGGACGGGTTCCGGCAGGACGGCGCGAAGCTCGCAAGCAGGGACACAAAGAACATCATCGGCTATCTGAGGCCGTGGAAAAACATGGAGGTGGAATGATGGACATTCAGGACATTATATGGCAGGCGGTCGCGGTGGTGGGAGTCACCGAGCTCGTGAAGAAGTTCATCCCGGCGGACGGCTCCAGGTGGAAGGCACTCATAACGGTCGCGGTGACACTGATTGTCACTGTGTCGGTGCATTTCCTTCCGTGGGTGCTCGGACCGCTCCTGGTGCTCTCGGTCGCCACCGTGAGCTATGACACGGTCTTTGACCTGCTCAAGTCGCTCGTGTCCGGCATGAAGGAGAGGAAGGAGGAAAAGGAATGCTCAAGGCCCTAGCGATAGCCTGCGCGGGACTTTTCCTCGCAGCACTCATAATGCTCTTTCACTCTCTCATCGTGGAGAAGCAGAAGAAGGAGCTTGAGGCTGAGATTGAGGAAATGGACAAGAAAATTAAGTCGCTCAACGCGCGGAACGCCGTGCTTGAGAGGACAATCGAGATGAAGGAGAGAATCAGGAATGAGTCGGAAAACAGGATTGACAATCTTCACGACGGCGACGCTCTCGGCAATGCTGTTGGCATCCTGTCCAAGCGCAAGGGTTAGCCCTGAGCCGCGCCTTCCCCCGCTCGACTTCCCGGAGATTCCGAGGGCGGAGGTCATGGAGCCCGGCGAGGACGGAAGGACGGTCACGGTGGACGCGGACTGGATAATCCGCATGGCGGAATTCTCCATAAGGTACGACGCGCTGATTGAGGAATACTCCGAGCTTCGGGACATCTGGGATTTTTCCGCGACCAGCCCTTGACGAGGACACGCCGCCCGCCTTATAATAGGAACCGGGTCAGGCGGAGAAAAACGAGGCTTTAGGGGCAGTGGCAATATAATGGCAACGCCCCGCAAATCCTTATAATGCAAAGCCGTGCAAGTTCAAGTCTTGTTCCGGGCATCGCGATAGCTCCCCATGTGGGAGCCTTTTTTATTTCTCCTTAATTCCTTGTAATGCGGTGAATTGCGTTATCTTACGCGGTTCTGCAGCATCCCCTCTTTTTTCCCTCCTGACCCCGTGAGTGTGCCTTAATGTGCCCTCATGTAACTTGTTTTCGTGGCAATATAGTGGCAGTATAGTGGCAATGAAAAAATGAAGCAAAAATTCATGGCAATATAGTGGCAACAGGAACTGGGCAAAATCCGGAACCTGCACCCAGGAGGAGCACATGGGCGTGAGAATAAGGTCAAGGAACGGGATCCTGCATCTGATTTACAGGGTCGGAGGGAAAGTGTACGAGGAGACCACGGGGCTCAGGGAGTCGGACGTGCCGGAGCAGAACAGGGAGGTGATGAGGCTGGCGGAGGTTCTGAGGAGCAGGAAGGAGGTCGAGCTTGCGAGGATGTACAACGGCCTTCCCACGTCGGAGGGGAACATGTCCCTTTATGAGTACGCTGAGAGGTTCGCGCGGAGGCCGGGTAGCTCGGCGGCTGTCGGGAAGGCACTTCCCTATCTCTCTGACTTCGGCGGACGGCTGATTAAAATAACGGCGGTCTCACCGTCATGGTACGAGGACTTCCAGGAGAGGATGCGGATGGACTCGGGGCTCTCCGCCCACACCCAGGAGAAATACTGCTGCGTGGTCCGGCAGGTGCTGAGGAAGGCCGCGAGGGACGGTCTTCTTCCAAGGGACCCCGCGCAGGGAATACGCCACATTCCAGTCCCCGACTCCAGAAAGGAATACCTCACCGCCGAGGAGGTTCGGAAAATGGCAGTCACCCCTTACGAGCGGACGGGATGCATGTCCCCCTCATTGCAGGAGGAGATACGCAGGGCGTTTCTGTTCGGGTGCTGCACGGGCTTCCGCGTAAGCGACCTCACAAGGCTCTCGTGGGACGACGTGGACGTTGTGCGGATGGAGATTGTCAAGCGGCAGAAAAAGACGGGGAAGCTGGTGTCGGTCCCCCTCAGGAAGGACGTGCTCGCGCTGATTGACACGGGGACAAGGGAGGGGCTGGTGTTCCCGGAGCTGGCATCCACTCGCACCACCACGAACAGATACCTTCACGGATGGGCCGAGGCGGCCGGCATAAGGAAGTCGGTCACATGGCACACGGCGAGGCACACCGACGCGACCCTGCTTGTGGAGAGCGGAGCGGACCTCTACACCGTCATGCGCCTTTTGGGACACACCCGGATAGCCACGACAATGCAGTACGCCGTCGTCTCCGACAGAAAGAAAAGGGAGGCGGTCAGGAACTTCCCCGACGTGCTGTAGCCAGCCGTGCAAGCTGCCATCGGAGGTTCCTTGCCTGTTGGAACAATTCTAAATTACCCTGGGACAGTTGCACCGGCAGGTTTTGAACTTTGTATTGGCCAGACGGCTTTAAGGTCAGATTATATTGCATTAGTGCAATGGGCGATTGAAAATAATGTAATTGGCCAAAATAAATTGTTCGGCAATGGCGATGGAAATACAACCTTTGAATTCCCAGACTTGCGTGAAGTTGTACTTGTAGGCTCAGGAAAAAATGAAAGGTATGTTTTTGACAATACAGAATTAGACCCAGGTACAGGAACACAAGGAACCCAAAACCATGACATATATGCAGTCGGAGAATTCAAGGACGACTCATTGCAGAATATCACGGGAACACTCGGGAGAGTTTTATGTTATGGTACTGGTGCTTTTAAGCCTGCCACTGGTGATTATCATATTCGGGCGGAAAACGGAAGTGTAGATGGGTCTAAGCATGATGTAACATTCGACGCATCCCGCGTGGCTCGTACAGGAACGGTCACTCACGGCAAACAAATCGGAATCAATTACATAATCAAAATTTGACGATATAATTGAGCATGGCAACATGAGTGCGGTCACGAGCAACGCAGTGTCCATTTCGTTATCATATTCTACAGAAGAGACACTGACAGGGGGAACATGGATTGATTACAAACGAGGCTATTACCGACTATAGAGTATACCAGAAAAACTGAATGATTTATTCCATATTCTCATAAAATCGTGCATAAACAGTCACACCTTGAGACTGGTCAAGATACACAACATCGCCTGTAATTACAGGAATGGTGGTGGTCGCTCTGGATACTGTATAAGAAGCTGTAGAATCAGATGAGCCGATGCCGAACGTAAACCCATTGACGATGATGCTTGGGCAGATGTTGCTTGAGGTAAAATCGCCTCGCGAAAACGAACACAAAATGAATCCATCTTTGGGTATAGTCACGGCATTGGCACTTCCCACCCCGACAGGAAATGATTCGATGGCTCCCAGTTGTTTTACAAGCGGAATTATTTCCCCGATGGCAGCTTGCACGGCTTCCGACGTGGGGGGGAGTTTGTTTCCCGCCTCAATAACGTCCGTCGTCACATTGGTTCTTGCGGAGCTCCTGTCCTTTGCCCACAGCATGAAATTGTCCTCGGTCGGATCAAGCGCGTCCTTTGCGGTAATCGGAGCCTTGGTCTGCAGCATCTTCTGTATCGTGGCGGCTGAGATACTTTCCGACGGGGAGAACAGGAGCTCGTCCACCTTGTCAGTCACCTTCATCGTGTAGGTTCCGGCGGACGGGACGCTCACGGAATTTGAGGTGCCGTCAGGATTATACACTGTTACTGTCGACTGGTTGTTAGCGGTGTCCTTCTTTATGTCCCACGCGTGCCAGGAGGATTCCTGCGGAGCGGGAATTTCTTCTTCCGTATATATTGCAGACAATGTGCTACACCCGGTAAACATGCCCCAATAATCTCCTGCCGCAGGCAATGCCCACCCATGAATATCTCTCAAGGCTCTGCAATTCTGGAACATGCCTCTCAGATTCGGGGCATTCCATTCGTTGGAGGCAATGTCCCTAAGCGTAATGGTCGGCAACTTCAGGCATAACTCGAACATGTTCTCAGCCTTGCCAAGATCCGGCATGTCAGGCAGGTCTACCTGCATCAGTTCTACACAGCCTGAGAACATGTAGCTTCCGTCGGTGATGCCGTGCATCGAGGATATGTCAGCGTATGACAGAGAACTGCATGAACCGAACATGTAATTGGTTTTTGTCACGGATTCCATGTCATGTATTGTTATTGAGTCAAGGGCGGAACAGCCAAAGAACATATAGCTCGCAAATTTTACGCGTCTCAGTCCTGTAGTGTCAACGGATGTAAGGCGGGAGCAGTTCCGCAACATGGAGGTCGCGTCAGACAGGGAAACCATCGGGGACAAATCCGCTGATATAATATGAGCCCCATCAAACATTCTTTGCGCGGCAGTAATATTTTTCATGGGCGTAAGATCCACGCCGACCAATGCGTAACCGTAAGCGAACATGTATTCCGCAGAACTCATTCCCTCAATAACGGAGGATGCGGAAGCCCCCCACGTGAGAACGACAGACTTGGAGCTGTTGTTGTACAGAACAGATTGAAGTGTATTGGGAAGGATTTGTGAGCCACTGCCAGCAAGGAATTCCGGCGTTACCTCCGTTATCTCAATATCGTAGGGTGTCTGCTCCGTATTGGCGGGCAGTCCTGCAAGCAAGGAGTCAAGCTCCGTGTAGCTCACACTGTAATCAGCCATGTTATTCCTCCTCCGGCGTAAAAATCCTCGCGGCGACCTGGGCGGCGGTCAGTCCCCATGATGTCGATGCCGCGCCGTTCATTTCTTCCGCGAGCGTAGTGGTGACAGTCCCATCGGAATGCACAAGGTGCCCTCCGTTCACGTACATGGAGTCCATCTTGTGCAGAACCACAGTCTGCGTGTCCTGCTCCGCGCTGATTTCACCGCCGTACAGACCGTTGCCGATGTCATACTCCTCGATGTAGCCGCCATCGTCCTCCAGCTTTGTGCCGTCAAGCGCAAGTGACTTTGAGTCAGCTCCGTTCTCGTCAAGCACGGTTCCTGCGAAGTGGTACGCAGTCACGCCGTTAACCGTCAGTCCGAAATCGACCTGTCCGGGATCGTTGGAGATTATGAGCGATGATTTTGTCACGCCGTTGACGCTCTTCGTCCTTACCTCAATGGTTCCGCACTCGGTGTAGTTGCCCGTCCAGTCAAGGCCCGGGTTTATCTTCCTGTGGACAGTGATTCCCCATGCCGTGAGGTGGAGCCTTATGTTCGGGCCACGCTCGCTGTAGATGTATGTGCCGGACTCAAGATTCACGTTTCCGATGTCAACACCGCTTGACGTGAAGCTGATGTTCTGGGCTACAAGGGAGATGTTGTAGTCAACAATCTCTCCTCCGACGACAACCGGCTGCACCATTAAATACTGGTTAGGCCCTCCGACACGGAAAGCCCCCTTGTAATCCTCCGGAACCCTTGCGCCTATCCTGTTGGAGAGGAGCCAGTAGTTGAATTTGTCGCCAGTAAGTGAGCCCTCAGATATTTCACCGAGATTTGCCGTTATCGCCGAGAGCTCGGTGATGTATGCTTTCTGTGCCGTTTCGTTAGCCTTTACGAAATCGCGAAAATTCGTGCAGAGTGCGGTTATCGCCCTTCCGTCATGTCCTGCCGCCCAGTTGTCGGAACCGGAAAGCCAGGGACCCACTCCGGCCTCGCTAACGCACCGCACGTCAAAATAATAAGGAGTGTTCACAAGGTTCAGCACGGGATTGTTCGGGTCGCTTACCGTATCCGTGAAGTAGAGCGGAAGCGTCTGCGTGTATGTGGATGACGCTGAGACATACCTGTCCTTCTGCAATGCTGGCTCAGTTGTTGCCGTCTTGTAATTCTGCCATGACGCATACGGGTCTTCCACAGATGCCGGAACGTGCCATTCAGTGTCAGCCGGAATCGTCTGCTCGGCCATGGTGTAGCTGTACTCATGGTCCGTGTCCTGGTCACTTGCCGACGTGAAATCCGTCCTCTCGTCGGCATCCCAATCAGCCTCGGTTCCCTCCGTCCATGCAGCGTCCTTCTCCGTCTCCACGTCCGGTGAGCGTGAGTTTGTGAGCAGATACCAGTACGTGTCATTGGACGTGTCGTGCATCCAGTACTTCACCGAGTGATAGCCGTCAATGCGACCCCTGCGGATCCTCACATGGTACCGGATGTTTCCGTAAACCTGCCTGTTGGACTGGGGTGATGCGCTCAGGGAAAGAATGGCCGTGCGGTCAAGCGTCCTGTCCTCCAGTTTCGGAACTCCCAGAATCCACGTTCCGTATGATGAAGCGTCCACCACGCACTGAGTCCAGTCGCTCGCAAGGCTGTATATGTTGACGGCTCGGATCCTGAATGCCCATGGCTGGAAAGCGTCCGCCTCCGGGTAGCCGTGCACGCTCCTCTGGAACATGAAGGAGAAGGAGTTCGTCTTGCTTGTGCCCGCGCTCTCCCACTCAGGCTCATCCGCGGTTCTGTCGTAGGTTACCTGCACCTCATATTTCTGGACGGAATTCTTGAGGCCTCGTCCGGGCGCGCCCCATGAGAGCTCTATTCCCGATTCCCCGGCGGATGCGGACAGCCCCGTAACCGAGTCGGGAGGAGCGGCAGTTTCCCCCGTCCCCGCCTCAAGAGCCGCTACGGCCGCCGAAACGTCAGAGGGCTCCGCGTACTCCCTTACGTCCCTGATGCTGAGCTTCGTTGATTCGGGCCTCGGAGTGATGTTCGACTTGTACTCCGGCAATGTCCCGTATGAGTAAACGTCCGCGTTGTACTCGGTGAGCTGTAGCGTGTAGCCGTCGTCATCCGGGGAGACACCCGTTATGAGCATCCTGGTGGTTATGCGTGAGAACCCGCTGTCCCCGTCAAGGAGCCCGAAGCTGAGGGTGTCGCCCGGAGAAGGGATTTTGGGAGCGTTCTCAGATATTTCCGTGAGCACCGAAAGGACGGACGCGCGGCCCTCCCCGGTCACCTCAAGGGGAATTACTCCGGGCGTGGACGTGCAGTTGACTATGACGCCGCACCTTCCCGAAGCGGGAAAATCGACGAACCCGGCGAGCTCAATGTGAGACAGCCGGCCCCCGATCCATGAGAGCGACCTGATGACCCCGTGGCCGAGTCCGATGCTCAGCGAGTCGTGCTGCAGGTCAACGCAGTCGAAGAGACGGTAAAAACCTCCTCCCTGCCCCACCTTGACGGTAGCCGACATGGGACGTGCGATTTCCTCCGCCATTGTCCGCCATGCCCTGCGGTACGCCTGCGTGTAGTCCGTTATGTATGAGAGGGCCGTCGTGGTGAGGGTGTCGGATGCCGGGTCATATCCTCCGCCGTCGCGCATGAATGTAACGCTGTCAGCCTCATATCCCGCGTCCTTGTTGACGTATGTCACCTTTACCCCGTCCGCAATCCTGCGCACGGTTTTTGTCGCCGTCATGCTGATCATGTTGTCGGACGTGAGGAGGGCGACCGGATAATCACGCCCGGAATCCACGGCGACCTCCATGAGTCCCGATGTCTCGTTCATCACAAGGGCGGCGTTTCCGTTGGCAAGAAGTTTCTCAATCAGTCCCTTTTTCGCGGTCGCGTCCGTGACTGCTCCGTCCGCATATATTCCGTTTTCCTCGCAGTACTCGTACCATTCGCCGAACGTCCCGAGGTCGAGCTCCGAGTCAAGGTATCTTGACGGCTCGTGGATTCCGCTTGTCAGTATCTCAAGCACCCACGCGGCAAGGTTCCTTTCCGGAACTTTCGCCGATGACCATGACGTACCGTCCCACGTCCGGCAGCATCCGCACTGGACTACGGAGAATGAGTCCATGTAGCCGTCGGTGGCGGAAGTGCTCTTGATCCTGATTCCGATTCTCGTGCACTTGTCCCTCTGGGGTGCCTCAAGCGGCATGGCCGGGACGAATTCCTGACTGGTGCTTTTTTCCGCGTCGTATATTGATGACTGCACGGCCATGAGATACACGGTGTCCTTTGCGGTTCCGCTTGCCTTTGGAGTGGTGCGCCGGATTCTCACGCTCACATTCTTTCCAATTGTCTGCGCCGGGGTGAAAGTCTGCGTCGTGGAATATCTCAGCTGCTTCCGGGCGTTCCGTGAGAATGAGTTGCTGCGCGTTCCGTTCTGATTGAAGGCAAGGTCGAAGTCGTGCCAGTCCGACTCCTCCGGGGAATCAACGTTGGCCCACTGTACCTGGAGCGTCGCGGAAGCGGAGACCCACGCGCCGTCATCCTCGTCGAATTTACGGAGTCCGTCAAACATGATTATGACCTCCACCGACATCACGTGGTCGGGGAGCTGCTTGACAAGCCCCCGCCTCCACTCGTCCTCAATCTCCTGCGCCTCCTGCTGTGTCGCGTCGCTGGGAATGTGGCGGTGAGGTATCTCCTCCATGAAGTTTGAATAAATTACTTTTCGGTTGAACTCAGGCTCGGTGAAATTTCCGGTCTGCCTTATTTCAGCAAAGTTTCCCGCGTCGTAGTAGGCTCCCTGGTCAAAGCTGAACGTTCCGCTCTGCGGGGTGTCGCCTGAGAAGCTGATGATTTTGTTTGACCCGAGCATCATCTTTCGGAAGCACAGGGAGGAGAAACCGCACTCCATGACCATGTACCAGTACTGGTCGGCTCCGTCCGTCCCCGAGATGCTTATGTGGTCGGGACAGAGCTTGTAGGGAGTGAAAAGCGTCTCTCCCAGGATGTACGGGAATGAGTGCCCGGTCGCCGGTGAGTTAGACGCGCCGCGGACATACGGGAGCTTCTGCACGGTGCTTCCCGCCGACATTTTCTTCTGGTTCTCCGCGAGCTTTTCCTGGTACTCGTTGATTTTTTTCTGCTGGACATAAGAGTATACTCCCGCGCCCACGGCTCCCACGAGTGCGACGACTCCGAGTGTGATTGCGACCGCCGTTCCCCTTGGGATGCGCCTCATGTAGATTATGTCCGAGGCTTCCGGCACAAGGTCGGGTGTCACCCTCTCCCCGGCTCTCAGCAGGATGTACTGGTCCCAGTCAGCGTCGATGCAGTCACTGATTTTCCCTGAGATGTTGATAAACGATACGTCGTTTCCCGCGCCGTCATATCTGTATACCGATGCCATAGAGCCTCCTTATTTTAAAAAGCGACATGGGATGGACGCATACTCCCCGGTTGTACGTCGCGTGTATCATCATCCGCCTGTCGAGCGCAAGCCCCAAATGGAGCTCTCCGTCCGTCTCGCACTCCACGAGCACGCCCTCCTCCGCATGGTCCACCGGATGCACGTTCTTGCCGAGAGACGGCCACAATCCGCACAGCTCAAGCCCATGTCCCTCGTGCCGGATGTCCGTCAGCTCCACTCCCATTCTGCGCGCGACCTCCAGCACCACTCCGTAGCAGTCGTAGGAATCCGGGCCGCGTCCTCCGTCCGTGTACGGTTTTCCGAGAAGGTCTGATATTTCGATCATGCGTTCCCCCTGTTGTTGTCCGCGTCGAAGATGTCCGGCGGGAATGTCATTCCCATTCGGTCATCCGAAGTGAATGAGATTGTCAGCTCCATTCCTGATACCGTCATGTCACCGTAGCGGTGCCGGAACATCCTGAACGGCTCCACCGTCCCGCCATCCGCGACCACTCCCACGACCTCCACGGACATGAGGAAATCCCCCGCCGCGAAAAATTCAGGGAGCGAGTTTCCGATGAGCGACGCGGTGAGGGTTCCCCCCGTAAGCACTCCGTTCTGGCTTTTAGGGCGCGAGTAGCTTATGTTCGCCGGAAGGTAGGTCTCGCCGTCATACGTTATGGCCTCGTTGTTTCCGCACAGAAGGAGCGTGCCGAAGCTGTCATGGTGAAAGCGGAAGAGATACGGGAGGCTGTATGTTCCTGAATGAGTAAGAATGCCGTAGAGCTGGTCTGCCGTCATGCCGGAACCTCCCTGAACTTCATGCCCACGTCAATCCAGTCCTGAGTGCCGGAGGGCTCGGGTATAGAATCCATCATGTATGTCGCGAGGGTGCCGTCAAGCAGGGAGAGGTCGGGATAGCGGAACCATCCCGCGCCGCCGCCCAGTGTCGTCCTGTACCATTCAATTAAGGTCTCATACTGTGCCCTGGTCATGTGGATGGTGACATCCCAGACCCTTGGAGTGAATGTGTTCCGGGAATATGACAGCACGATTCCGCTCTCGCTCTTTGTCACCACGCGGTTGTCGTCGAGGCTGTCGGTAACACCGGACGCTTTCATCGGAACGCCGGAAGGCCAGCTGTATACTGTCATAGGTATCTCACCCCCTTGGAGCTCATGTCATGCCCCGCAAATCCTGAGTCATATCCTCCCATTGCCATCTGCCTGTTTATGTGCGCGTCAAGAACGTCTATCGTGAGCCCGCGCTCGTTTCTCCTTGTCCTTATGCTCGCGTCCTTTCCCATGTAGTTGTTCACGGCGACGCTTCCCCAGCCTGACTGCCCCGAGTTGAGACGCTTCCAGAGATCCGCCTGCTGTGCCCTGGTCAGTATCATCTCTCCCGAGTTTACGTTGGCCTGTACGTTGTCCCCCGTCCATGAGCTGCCGGGGACGATTCCTCCCTCGGCGAATGACGGTGCCTTCGGCTTGTTCGCTATGGCGACCCCCATCTGCGCGGCTGTCATGGCACCGACAAGTCCCGCCATCGCGATTCCAGCGTAAATCGGCTGTGTGCTGAGGGCTGAGAGCACGGCCTGCGCGCCTGACACAGCCATCTGCGCGAGGTTGCTTCCCCACTGCCAAAGCTCGGCCTTGTACTTCTGGTCAGCCGCCTCCTTCTCGATTTCCTTCTGCTTCTCCACGTAGTCGGTCTCGGCTATGATGCCGTTCTCATACTGCTCCTCAAGGTCAGCCATCTTGGATGCCTTCTCCGCGTCCGCCGCCTTGATGCTCAGGTCGGAGAGGTAGTTGATGAGCTGAGCGGACTTGTCCACGTATGACTGCACCGCCGCCGTCATCGCCTGGGCCTCCTCAAGGGCTATCTTGATTCGCTCACGGCTCTCTGCCCTCTTCGCCTCCGTTATCTGCTTGTCAAGGTCTGCCATCGCCGCCGCGGTGACCGTCTCGACGTTCTGTCTTTCCTCGGATTCCTCAGCGTACATCCCGGCAACGTCTTTTGCATAGGACTCCAGCTCGGATTTTCTTTTTTTCAGGATGTCGGAGAGTTTTTCCTCCTCCTGATTCTGGACTTCAAGCAGCTGCTGCAAAAGGGCTTCCTTAATTTCGTTGTTGGAGTCCTCCTTCTCGTAGCCCCTCATGTTTGAGGCGAGCCCGTTGAACTTCTCAAGCAGGTCAAGAAGCCGCTGGTCTCCCGTGTCCGTCTGCAAGTTGCCGGACGCGCTGATCTGTATGGCATTCGGGTTTTCCTTGACGAGGTTCTCAAGTATCTTGTAGAGCGAGTTGTAAAGGAACTCGTTTGAGTCCCTTCCTCCCGCCTCGTAGCCGCCGGTGAGGTTCCGCTTTCCTATGAGTTCGTTCTCGGCATCCGCGTAGGCCTTGACCGCCTCGGCTATGATGTCGCGCTCCTTCTCCGTGGTTCCTGATGAGCCGGTGGATGTCGTAGTCTTGTCGCTGTATTTGCTGGCGTTCCGGGCGGCTTTTTTTGCCTCT
This sequence comes from Treponema sp., assembly GCA_017450845.1. Lineage (GTDB taxonomy): Bacteria > Spirochaetota > Spirochaetia > Treponematales > Treponemataceae > Treponema_D. The sequence continues at coordinate 15,622 of JAFSSU010000082.1, read as the reverse complement.
TCGGAAAAAGCCATCACCGCTGATTCGTTCTTCATCCTTGCCGCATCAGATGACTGCTCCAGAAGGGCTTTATATGCCTCGTAGTATGCGTCGTCAAGTCTCTTGGCGTACTCAGCTTCACTCCAGTCCCTTCCGGCTTCCTTCTCCAGCTCTCTCATAGAGTCAACGGCGGACACCCTGCTCCTGGCCTTGGCGACCGCCTCCGTGACCTCGGAACTCCATTCCTCGGCAAGCCTTTTCTGCTCGGCTTCCTGCTCCTCCTTCAGTTTATTGGAGTGGGCGGCGACGGCATTGTTCCATTCGTCCATCGACTCATTATATCCGACAAGCGCGTCGAGATATTTTTGGAATGCGACTGGAAGCTGCTCACCCCTCTTTACCCACAGGTTTTCTGCGTCGGTGCGGGCTTTCTTTTCCTTTCTCATGGCTGCGGCTATGGCGTTGAGGTCCTTCCACATTTCATTCTGGTTCGCCCAGAACCCCCACGGGGTTGTTACATGCGTTTGATTTCCCTCATCGTCAACCGACAGCTGGGCGAACGTGTCCACCACATCGTTCCTGTTTTCCGCCAGCCATGCAGCCGCGGCAGTTTTCTTGACTCCGGCGGTGTCCCTCGCAACCTTGGTTTGGGAGGAGTCCAGACCGGAAGAATTTCCCATCTGGATCTGCTTGTAGATTTTCTCCTGCCTTATTGCTTCTTTGAGGCCCGATATTGTGTTGTTTACGGACGTAAGTATTCCGGTGATTCCGCGGTTAATCGGCGCGATTATCGCCTCGAACCCGGAGCCCAGGTGCTCCTTGAAGTCTCCCCAGGCGATCTTGAGCTGTTTGGCTGCCCCCGTCGCACGGGCGGTCTCCTCTGCCATGCCCTTGTAGTTCTCCGCTACGAGCTTCACGGCCTCCCCGTTCGCGAGCTGTTCCTTGGTGAGGCTCTTGACTCCGGCTATCTGCTTTCCGAGAGTGCCAACGTTCCCCTGGTAGGTTCCGTTCAACGCCTTCACCGCCGAGTCGAGCGACATGGTGCCGGAGGCGGCTAGGTCAACGGAGGCCTTCATTATGTCCATGACCTGCTCTTCGGTACGTCCGGCGGCCGCAAGCTGGGCCATGAAGGGAAGGAGCTCCTCGTCGCCGTATGTGGTCATGCTCTGTATCTCGGACGCGAAATTCTTTAGGTTCGTGACCGAAGATGAGTCAAGGTAGGGATTGTTCCGCGCCGCCTGCTCAAGCCGTATCTCGGCGTTAGCCTGCACCCGGTAGGCCTCCGTGCACTCGTTGACCGCAGCCGCGACCTTTTGCAGGGCATCCCTGGCAGTCCCCGCCATCTGGGTGATTCCCGAGAATCCCAATGAGAGCGTGCTGAGCCCCTTCGCCGTCTTGCTGTCGGCAAGTTTCCCCAGCTGGTCCTTTACTTTCTTTATCGCCTGTTCGGCTCCCTTGGAGTCGCCGTCAATCTTGACGCTTACTTTCGCCATGAAATTTCCCTTGCCTTTTTCGCAATCCGTGTTATAATTGAATCAGGAGGAACCGCCTATGATAGCACTTGCCCTGATTGCCCTTGTAGTTATAGTCGCAGCAGCGTTTTTCCCGCTGGCATGGAAATTGCTTCTCATGCTTTTCCTTGCAAATCATGGGGAGTCGTGGAAGGAAGGTGAGAAGAGACCTCCCATATATTACGCGCCGACACATTCCGACGATGCCACCCCATAGGGGCATTTAGCCGAAGCTCTCCTCGAAGCGCGCCTCAGCATCAGACTTCTCCTCGACGGTCTCAAGTCCCTCAAGTGTCCACGCGGCCCTTGCCTTTTTCTTCGCCTCGTCATAGGTAGTCTTGTCGTCGGGGTCGTACATCCTCGCCTCCATAACGTCATTCAGCTTGGTTCCGTGAAGTCCCTCCATCAATGCGAGGAACTTCCACCAGTGCAAGCCCTCCGCGTCAATCAGGTCAATCCCGTACTGCTGCATGAACGCCGAGTAAATCAGAGAGCCGTCATACGCATAGTCCAGGACTTTCCCGCCGCCTTCCCCCGTCGGCCTCGGAAGCTCGGACTCAGGGGACGCGAACTTCTCAAGCTCAGCGAGGGCGGCCGGCTTGTCTTCCGGGATTTCCCCGTCGAACAGGAAGGAGAAGTCCCGCTCCTCCTCCGGGTTCCTGCATATCTCAAGGAACCTGAGCCAGTGTTTGAACCATGTCCTGATGCGGTACGTCCTCCCGCCCACTGAGATCGTGGACGGAAGGACTGCCTTCGTGAGGTCAAGCGTCATGGGTTCGTCTCGGTGCCGTCATCGCCATCTCCGTCGCCGTCGGCTCCGCCTGTTCCCTGCTGCTGGGTGACTGCGGGGGGCTCGAAGGGGTCAACCCAGTCATTGTCAGGATCCTCCTCCTGCACGAACACCGGCGCGTGGGTGGAGTCGTCCGGGTAGGTGTAGCCGTGGAGAATCTTGCCGCCGAAGTTGATGTCGAGCGTGATTGTGCTGTCCACGGCGTTGAGGTCTGACACGGAGAGGGTCGCCTCGTTCTTCCATGCCTTGTACGCGGTGATCGTCTGCTCGCTCACCGTGCGGGTCACATCCTCCTGCATGAAGACAATCAGGACGTTTGTCTTCGCCTTCTCTCCGGTCTTGAGGGTGTAGAACTTGTCCCACGCGAGCGCGTAGTCCCCCTCACCCTTGTACATGGTCACCGGCTGGTTGAGCGCGGGCTTGTACCTGATGACCTCGGTGGTCGGGTTCTTGTCGGTGATGTAGTCATACTCCTGCGTCTCCGGGTTGAGGGTGAGCTGCAAAGACGTTGACTTCTTGATTCTGACCCACACGGGGTTCTGCGCGGTGCCTCCCTCAAGGAAGAGCGCGATATGGTACTTCTTGACCATTCCAGTCATTTTTATTCCTCCTATGCGAACGGGTCGATTCCCGCCGCCAGATTCTCCTTTGTCCTTACGGTCAGCTCAATCTCGGCGACCGTAACCGTGCCGTGCGTCGGTCCCGCGTCCGGGAAATACTGGGTCTCCCCGATGTCAGCGTCAAGCACGCCGCCCCCGAGGGAGCCGTCAGCCCTCACCGACATGCGGAATGCCTCCGCGTATTTGTCCATCCGCTCCATGAGCCTCTCATACGGAAGCCCCCGGAATGCGAAGCACACGACCATCTTTCCTTCAACGACCCCGGCGGAGAGGTCCCCCGTGTACTCGTGCTCGGTGTCGGGCACCACGCACACAAGGACCTTCGCCTCGTTCTTTCCAAGGTCGCACGTCCCGAAAATTATGTTTCTCTTTTCGGGAACCGGAAGCTGGCAGTCCTCCGTCTCCATCGACTTGAGAACCGGTCCCATTCCAGTTATTAAGTAATCCTTAACAGCTTCAAAAGTTCCTAGCATCCCTCGCCCCCGTCAGAGTTTCCTCTCCAGCCTGTCGATTTCCTTGTCCACAAGTTTCTGCACGTCCTGGGAGTACCTGTCGGACGCGACGTATGCGTCCCCGGACTGGATGAAGCCGCGCCCTATTATGTGCGGCCCCCTTCCGCTCCCCATGTCATAGCCGTAGTTCAGGGCATGTATCACGGGGATTATCAGGCTTCCCGCCTCCTCCCCGGACGTGTGCGGGGAGACCGTGAGGGTGTGGTTTCTCAGCTTCCCGGACTTGAACGTCTGCGTCATGCGGTATGCGTATCTGTGCGCGAGGATTGAGTGCGCCCGCGCGTTGACGGCACCTCTCAGGCTCTTGTTCATCTCTTTGGCCGTGAGACGTCCCACTAGCCGCAGGGCCTTTGCCTCCACGGACGGAATCGCCCTCTGGATTTTTTTAAGCGTCTCCTGCGTGTCGGACGCGTCCACCACGGCGTTCAGGAATCCGCTAGACATTGTGGATCCTCCACTCGTTTATCTGGTCAAGGAACCTTGACTCGGTGAAGTTGTTGAACACCCTGGTTCCCTGGTCGGCGTAGGACGTGCTTGAGACGGCGAGGTTTCCCCCGGAGCTCTCCCAGTAAAGGGAAGCGAGCTGAAGGGCCGCCGTCACGATCTTCTGGGGGACGGGGGAATATCCTCCCCCGAACCTCACCTCTATTTTCTGGTGGCTGTCGAATATCTCGAACAGGCCGGACTTGAGCCGGTGCCTGAGATAGTTCTTGGACGGCTCCCATTCCTGGACGTTCTGCTCGACCCCTCCGACGGTGACCGAAAGGAGCTCGCGGCAGGGTGAGGGAAGCACTATGGTCTCAGTCCCGTCCCCCCACGTGCGGAACTCAATCTCGGATGCCTGCGGGTCATACCTCAGGTATTTCGCGACGGTGTCAATCGCCGCGTCAACGTAGACCTGCGGCATGGAGGCATCCTCCTCGGGGTACTTGCCCGTGAATTCCTCAAGCATACCGACAGTTATGTAGCGTCCGTCAGCCATGCGTCCTCCTATTCCTCTGCCTTTCCGCAGATTCCGGCCTTCTCCCACTCGGTGAAGAGGCTTTCAGGAATCTCATACTGCCTGCCGCGCTCGAACAGTCCGATTCCGCCTGTCACGGTCTCGGTGAACATCGCGCGCACGGTCTTGTTTCCTCCCTCCGCAGTCCTTGCGGTCTCCGGGGGAAGGGGCTTCTTCTTGTCTCCCATGTCCTACGCCAGCTTGATGCGTGCGAAGGCCTCGGGCATGACAGGCTGTCCGTCGGCGTATGTCTTTGCGGAGAATCCCACGCTCGGGTAGTACTTCTCGTCAAGGCGGCGGATTGAGATGGAGTCAACCATCGTCATCCAGTACTTGGAGAAGTCACCGAACATTCCGCAGTAGAGACCCGTGGTCATCGTGTGGGGAGCCCACTCGCTCTCGATGACGGGGGATCCGTCAAGAATGTCCGGGTCATTCTCGGTGAGGCCTGAGCGCCAGAGATACTGGTCGTTCTTGTCCTTGAGAAGGAGCAGGTCCGTAACCACGTCGGAGTGGAAGAGCCATGAGCCCCTTGAGCGGTAGACGCTCTTGACGGAGCGCTTTGCCTTGATGATGTCGTCGCCGGTGAGCTTGTTCGTGTTTGCCGCTGTGAAGTCAGCCGAGGACGGGATTCCGCTTGCGCTGGCCACGAAAAGACCAAGCGGCTGTCCGGAGCCGGTTCCGATGCACACTGCCTTCTCAAGTGCCTGGCGCATCTTGTAGCTGAGCTTGTCGGCGATGAGGTTCTCCACGTTGAACGCGTTGGTCTGCAATGTCTTGTCAGATACGGTGATCAGCTTGATGAGCATGTTCGCTCCGAGCTCCCTCTTGTCATAGGCAAGGGTCGCGTCAGGAGTGAGGCTCGCAGGAACCTCGGTAGTCCAGGCAGCGTCGGATGCGTCCGCGCTCTCGTAGGGCACTCCGAGGGATGCGGCCTTGTTGAGGTGCACGGTGTAGACTTTTCCGAGCAGTGTGAGGTCGGAGCTTGCCGGGGTGAGAATCTGCTTAACGAGTTCTTCCGGGGCAAGCACTCCGGCTGAGGCTCCCGCTCCGTCCACGATGAGAGTGTCGCGCTTCTCAATCTTTCCGTCGCGCAGGAATTCCCTGAACTCCACCAGCCTCTTGTCGCCGCGGCTTTCCTTCGGCTGCGGGACGGGCAGCTCGGACGTGAACCCGTTGAGCTCGTTGTCCCTCTTGCACTTCGAGATGAGGGCCGTGAGCTCCTTCACGTCATCCCCCATCGCCCTGTACTTCACTTCCTCGTCGCCGGTGAGCTCACGGACAGAGCCGTCCTCTCCCTTGCATCCGTCATTGAGCGAGCGCATTTCCTTGATTGTGTGCTCGCGGGTGTCGATCATCTCCTGAAGAGACAGTTTCTCGAACTTTCCCATTTGTTTTCTCCTATGCTAAAAATTTTGACTCGGCCTCAAGCAGCTCGATTTCCCTCGCGCGCGCGTCCCAAGTGGATTTCTCCGGCTTGGAGCGAGTGGATTCTTCCGGCTCGCTTTCCACGCCCGCGCTCTCATTCTTGCCTTTCTCCGGCAGGAGTCCTTGCAGGGACGCGATGGCTGAGCGTATCGTCTCCGCGTCATCCTCCCCGCATTTAGTTCCGTCGCAGCCGCACCTTACCAGCACGGCGGCTATTTTATCCATGTCAATTCCGGCCCGTCCCAGGATGTCCCTCGTGCTTGCCGCGCTGTCAGATGCCGGGTACGCGGGGAATGCTACCCCGACGCTCACCTCAAGCAGGTTGACCTCAAGCAGCTCCCTTGTGGCGGGCTCCTTCTTCTCCTTGTCCCTGGTCCACGCGTCCTTTATCACGTAGAACCCGAAGCTCACTCCCGGAGCGTCGCGCCGTCCCACGGTCTCGTAGACATCCGCAGCCCATGAGGTCGCAGGCAGGGAACAGTCGAAGTGAAGCCCGTCGTCGCGGTCATCGAACGTAAGCGTCCCCGCGCTCTTCCTTCCCAGGACGTACTGGGTGTTGTGGGCCCAGAGGCACCTCGCATCACCCTCAAGGAGCGTCTTTCCGAAGGCCCCCGGCCTTATGACCTCCCGGAATCCCCCAAGGTTCTCGGACAGGCTGTTGTAGGGAATCACCCCGGATATGTGCCTCTTTCCGTCCTCCTCCCTTACCTCAAGGGGCGAGGGAAGGGAGCGGGTGAGAAGCTGTCTTTCCTTCATAAAGTCACTCCTTTTTCCTGATCAGGACGGGAAGGAGCCCCGTAACGAGCACCACCAGCCCGATTACAGCCGTGATCACGCTCTGGATCACGCTGTCGCTTATTCCGGCCCATATCAGGAGAATCGTTCCCACAGCGAGCGCCGCAAGGGCCACCCACAGCTTCCAGTCCTTCTTCTCCGCCTTGCTCACTATTGAGACCGTGCACGTCGCGAGCCCCACGGCGCAGGCCGCGAGCTCAATCCACTGCGCCGCCGGGATTCCCGTGAGCGCACCGATGACCGCGCCGCCAACCAGCAGGGCAAGCCCCACATAAATGAAGATGTTTTTCATCCTTCGCCTCCTTCAGTTCCGGGAGCCGCGTCCTCCCCGTCAACGGTGACCGTCACGCCAGCCGCTATTGTGCAGTTCTTCACCACTCGGATCTTGTCCACCGGGTATGTTCCGGCGAGCGCCTGCACCTTCGACTGGACGGCCTCAAGAGTGGGAGCCACGTAGACCGCGCCCGACTCCTTGTAGTAGTCCCATGTCAGGGGCGTTGAGGCCCCGTTCCTTGCCAAAAGTATTGAAAACATGATGTCCCCCTTGCACATACAGTCACTTTTTTTCGCGGAAAAATCGGAAATTCCGGTTTTTTTTCAAGAAAAATGCAAAAATTTCGCGTTTTTTTTCAAAAAACTCTTGACAATACGCATTATACGTATTATATTATAAGCATGAAAGACAAAGAGCTTTTAAGCCTTTTGCAGAGGAACGGATGGGTAGTGGACAGGATTAACGGAAGCCACCACATCCTGGTAAAAGGCAACCAGACAATATCCCTGCCGGTACATGGCAAGGATATGAAAAAGGGATTAGAAACCGCAATCCTAAAGAAAGCGGGACTAAAGTAAAAAAAATGCGGGCGAAAGCCCGCAAGGAGCATAGATTTATGAATATCGTTTATCCGGCAATCTGCCATTTTGAGGACGGCGGCTATTGGTGTGAGTTCCCGGACTTGGAGGGATGCTTCTCTCAGGGCGACACGGAATTGGAAACCGTGGGGAACGCAAGGGAAGCCCTTGAGGGGTATGTCATATCACTGCTTGAGAGAGGCTGTGAGCTCCCGAAAGCCAGCGCAATCACTGGCCTTCATGCAGAAGACGGCGGTTTCACGACCTACATTTCATGCGACATCTCAGGAAGCGGGAAATTCGTCAGGAAAAACGTAACGCTTCCTGAATGGCTGTCCGTGCGCGCCGAGAAAGCCTCAATCAATTTTAGCCAGACATTGCAGGAATCCCTGTTCAAAAAACTCGGAATTTCCGCTGACGTGACAGCCTAGCCGAAGTCTTGCCCGTCATTCTGCCAGCCCCGAAACAAGGGACTGCTCGAAAGGAGACAACTCTACCGGAACCTTTGCCTGTGCCTTTGCCTTTGCCTTTGCCTGTGCCTGTGAAATCAGCCAGTGGTCGCCGAAAAGATCCTTGCAATTGTCCAGCTTTCGGACTTTGACGCAATCCGTCACCTCAAAATGCACCCCTCCGTTTGCCATTGTCCGCAAGTCGGAGACCGAAAGAAGCTCCTCCGGGAATCTGTAGGATTTCAGTTTCTTTCCCTTGGGCTTCTGGCTGTCGCAGGCCGCTATCATGTCCCCCAGTTCCGGGGCGGTCATAAGCATCGGCAGGCCCGGAATGTTTGAGCAGAATTCGGTCGGGACGGACGCGCCGTTCTCGTACCTTACGCAGGATCCGCTTATTACTAGGCTCCCCTTTCCGCTCCCTATGGTCAGTCCTGGACCAAACAGAAAGAACAGTATGCCCCTGTCCCTGTAGAACCCCGTTATTTTGGAGAACATTGAGAACGGCGGGTTGTCCACGACCACGCATCCCTTCGGATATTCCGTGCGCTCATAGCTGCCGCCGGGGAAAAATGGCCTGATTACAGCCCTGCCGTCCATGTCAATCAGCGTACCAACATAGGAAAGGACTGCATCGTATACATCCGGGGGAGTCCAGCACTCGTCGGTGGTCTTCGGATTGAAGCTGAAATGCCCTATCCATTCGTCATAGCTCTTGTATTCCGCTTTTATCGGCGGCTCAGGATCAAAAAGTTCCAAGTTGAAATCATTGCTCATGCACATACAGTCACTTTTATCCTTGACAAAAAGAGGGGGGATGGATTATAATTCAGTTATACGCATAGCCATGATAAGACTATGCACTGCCTAAACCGGCAACGGCAAGGAAACTCTAATAAGATTCGCGGACAGCAGAGCCGCGCGAAGGGTGGCCCGCATCGAAAGGTGCGGGGCTTTTTATTTTCTCAATTCAACTGAATAAAAAACGTTCCCTCCCTGGGAAGTCTCTTTTATGGTGATATACGCCTTACATCGGACACCATCCCTCGTCTTGAATTTCGTCTCATATTTTTTGAAATGCAAAACATCTTTTCTGTTGTAAAAATCGTGCTCTGTTTTCACATACACGGCCTTCTGGAAGAGTGTGTTTATTTTCTCCACGGTCTCGAAATGATGAACAGCTTTAAACCCATTTTTTGTTGACATAAAAAGAGCTTTGCCGCTTGTCATCTTCTCTATTCCAGATTTTCCAAGGGTCGCTTTTTCGCCGGTATTCTTATTCTGATAAACCCCAGCCTTCTTTTTTAATTTCCTCACAGCGATCTTCCTCTGGTCGGTTACGCTTAAACTCCCCTTGCTGACAAACCTCCCTTTTTCGTCTCTCGGATGTTCGTCAGCGTTCCATCTCAGCTCATTTTTTTTTCGACCCGTCCCCCTGCTGCATGGCAAGCTTCTGGTTTGCCATGTAGGAAGCGACGTATTCCTCCGTGAGGGGAGCCAGGTTCACGGGAGCGAAGCGCACGTCCCCGATGGAGCCGTCAATCAGAGGTCTGTTCTCCATGCGGTTTATGTCGTTGAGGGTGAGCTGTCCGTTCGTGAACTGCTTCACGTAATTGTCTATGCGGATGTTCGAGTCGGCCTGTAGCATCGCGTTGCGGTCAAACTCGACGTAGCACTTCTCGCGGTCATAGACGGGGAGCATGTCGCAGAAGTACTGCTCGAGCAGCCTGAGCCAGGGATTGAGGGTGTTCTGCAAAAAGTTCCGCGCCTGCTGCTCGTTGTTGTTGTACTTCGCGTCGGACTCCCCCAGCATGGAGAGCGGCACCCGGAAAATCTTCGCGACCTCCTTCGAGCTGTACGTCCTGTTCTCCACGAGCTGAGAGCCGGAGTTGTCAGGCAAGGTGAGCGCGTCGGCCTCCATTCCCCCCGTGAGTATGAATGGTGTCCCCGCGTTCTCGACACCGCCGTATGCCTGGAGAAGCCTCTGCTTGAGCTTGTGCGCGTCATCCTCGGTGAAGTTCCGCTCGCTCTTGGGGACAGTGACCTTGAGCTTCGAGTGGATGCCGCCGTCAAAAACGTGCTCCGCGTAGTCGTCCATAGTGTTTCCGAGCCTGGCCGCCTTTGTGGCGCACTCGATCGGGGAGAGCCCCCACACTCCGTCCCAGACCATCGCCGGGATGTGAAGGACGCTGTCGCGGGTGAGGTCGTATGTTACCCCGTCAAGGTGATAGCGGTACCAGTAGCCCTTTCCCGACTCCTCCCTCTTTATCTCCATGAGCTCAGGATTCAGCTCGTAGATCCCGGAGAGCGTGCCGCCGTCGTACTCCCTGAAAAGGAACGCGTTTCCACGGCAAAGAAGGTGGATCATAATCTGCTTGATGAGGGTTATCGTGTGCTGGGTGACGTTTGGCTTGTACTTGAGCAGCCTGTAGAGCGGGGACGAGTCCTCAAGGATTCTTCCGCCTCCCCTCTCCCTCCTGTACACTCCGACCGGAAGGGATGCCACTGCGTCCGATATGATTCCGACACATGCGTTCGCCGTCGCGTTCGCCATGATGTCCGACACCGACATCCGCCCGTCCTTGGGCCTGAGCCTGGGGTACGTGTACTCCGTCAACGGCAGCTTCTTTGCCGCCCGCCTGATCTCAAGTCCGAATATTCTCATGGACTCACACCTCCTTTGTCTCCGCCCAGCCTGTGCCGAAGCGGTCCACTATCGCCTTGAAGTCGGAGAGGTCATGCCGCCTGATGTAGTAATTCTCCTCACCCTTCTTCCCGACCGAGATTCCGACGTGAAGCAGCTCGTGGAAAAGCAGTACCGAGACCTGCCCCTCCGACAGTCCCCTGATGTTGGGCCTGTAGAGGGTTATCGTGAAGTCGAACGGAATCGCCCAGCGGTTCTTAGGCGGGACTCTCTCGCACTCCCCCATCACGACCTTTTCCCTGTCGCTCTTCTTCTTCATGTCGCTCTCAAGGTAAATGATCTTGACCCCGCTTCCCCGGATGGCGGCGAGCTCCGGCTCGGTCTCAATCAGCCCCTCGGCAATCTTCCTGAATTCGTCGTTTTTCTTTCTGTTTTCCATACACATACAGTCACTTTTTTTTGGCTTTCCAGAACGAATCCGTTGCTAAAAACTGAAATTTTCTGTGGATTTTCAGGCATAAGGCGCGTCGCGCCGGTTGAAATCTTTGTTGAAGGGAGTAATTTATGGGCAAGGGCAAGAAAAAAGCCCGCAAAGTGAGTGAAGCACTTCGCAGGGCTCTTGCGGAAATCCTTGTAACCGTAGTCAGCACGGTAATCGCTGAGGCGGTCATCCGTCTGATTTTCGGCTAACAGGGTGGCGCGGCTGGACTTCCACGCTGGCCGCGCCTTCACTTATAACTTACCCCTAAAGGGGGGCTTATGTCAAGTACCGCAAAAATCATCGTCCGGGGAATAATAATCGCCGTGATTATCTTCATCGCGTGGAAAATCTGGGGGTAGACTACGCTATTCCAAGCTCTTTTTTCAATGCCGCCTGCGTTATCGCGGAGACATTCAGCTTCGCGTCAGCCGCCATGTCGTCAAGCCACTGGGGAAGCGTGATGTTCCTGCGGACGCTCTTTGACTTCTCCCTTGTCCTGAATGCGTCGAGGTCCACGTCCACAAGGGAGACGAAGGATTCCCCGTCCCCATGAAAAGGAGATTTTCCGGGATTGATTCCGTTTGCCTTTGTCGGCTTCGGCAGCTCCGGGTCGGGGACATCAAAAATCATGTTCCCGATCAAGTCCTTCGCCATGACAATGGCATCCGCGATTCCGTAACCCTCGGTTGACCTGTCCAAGTCCGGCACATAGGCAAGTACGGTGTCCTTCTTATCCTTTGTCTCTGTAAAAATTACCGGGTAAACAACGCGCATAGAAATTACTCCTTGAAAAAGATTTGACAGCCCGTTTCGGGCTGACGGACTACAGTTTCCATCTCCTTATGATGGCCTTGGCAAGGCTTTCGTTTATCTCTGAATGCCTCGGAATAATCTCCCTGTCTTTTCCTCGTACGTAGACATCGTGATTTCCTCCGTGCCGTTCAAAAACGAAGCCCGCCTTTTCAAGCCGCTTAATCAAATCTTTTCTCTTCATAATTCTATTGTACATATTTTATACACACTGTCAATAGCTAAAAAGAACCCTTCATGCTGTTCACAAGCTGGAATTGTTACTCTCATAGTTTTCCTCCTAAAAATGCGCGACAATGGTTATCTCGTTCTCCACGTCGGGGCCTGTAACCTTGTCATCAAAATAGATGTCATAGGCATAATCTCCGCCGGACGGCATGTCGAGTGACGCGCAGTAAACATGGACTTCCGCATCATCATCCAGGTCTTTCAGCCCCTCAATAAGTTCAGATTTTGTCATCTTGATTTTCCTCCTTCGCTTTCCAGCTGTTGCAGCATCCCACCGGCTCCACGGCTGTCTCCATCACCCATTCCTCTGGATTCCTGCAAAGGAGCGAGAGGTTGAAGCGCGAGAATGAGTGGCGGCAGTTCCAGCAGCACCTTGACTCATGGTCGGCCTCATACGTCCCCCTGTTCTCAGTCAGCTTCTCCGTTTTCATCCGTCCCCTCCGTGTTTTCCAAAATCTTCTTTATGTTCTCCCCGACAAAGAAACCTGCCCGGAACAGATACTCCGCGTTGCTCTGTCCCTGGGACGCGAAGTCCTCAGCCTGCCGCTGGATTTCCTCCGGAAGCTCCCTGTTGCTGTATCTCTCATACATGTTCATGCATTGCCCTTTTACGATTCTTTTCTCTCCTATTGTAATTGCGTTATAAAATTTTAGGGCGTATAAGGCCCACAAAGAATAAAAATCCATGTCCCCCTCCCGTCAGAACAGCTCATGGAATGACTCCATGAATTTGTTGAATGTCTTTTTGTCCCACCTTACGGTGCCCTCGATGTGACCGCCATCAAAGATGCATCCCTCGAAGTAGGGGCTGTCGTCCGCCAGATGCACGTCGTCAATGTCCAGGAAACAGCCGACCACCTTTACCCTCTCGTATTTCGTGTCATCATCGTAATACACCCGTGCAATTCCCCCGATGAGGATGCTGTGCTTGTCCTTCGCTCTCCTTCCCATTTCTTCCCCCTTAATCATTCTCCTAGAAAATCAGTGAGCCGATGTCCATCTGCTCCTCACGCAGCTGCTCGCCGCGAGCGACCTCAAGACGGTTCATCGCCATTATGCTCGTTATCACTCCGTCAATCCTCCGGCTGCTCTTCGTGAACGGCGGCTTCACGACCTTTATGTTATCGTTCGGGTCCGTGCGTATCGTCGCGCAGCTCACCATCCAGCGCATCACCGGGTTGTTGTCGGTTATCCTTCCCTCCGTCACGGCCTTCTCCCACGCCTTGCTCGGCTCCGACATGTACGCTATGCCCTGGTTGAACTCCACCATGTTGAAGCTGTCGGACAGCGGCGCGATTATCAGGCTCGAGAGGTTGCGGTCATACGCTATCTCCTGGATGTCGTAAATGTCCGCGTCCTTCCTGATGTCCTCGAACATGAAGGCGTAGTCCACTGTCTCGCCGGGGGTCGCCGTTATGTACCCGTCCCTAACCCATTTCTCAATCAGGTAGGTGTCGGTCTTCATCCTCGCCTCTATCATGTCGCGCGGGATGTAGAAGCGGTGCTTCGCGTACATCTTCCCGTTCCCCAGCAGGAAGTAGAGCGTCCACGCCGTGAAGTCGGTCGTCTTCGAGAGGTCGATCGCCCCCCAGCATCTGAGCCCCGGAAGTTTCTTCTCGCTGAATCTCCTGATACAGCGGCTCCAGTGCTGGTCGTCAATCCACGTCTCGGCGTTGTTTATCCACACGTCCATGCGCTTGGTCAGGAACTCTGCCATCCCCGTGGACTTCTGCCTCGCGTCCTTCAGCGCTTTCCTCAGCTCGTCGGTGCTCAGCGCGCCCGGCACGTCAAGGTTCGGGTTTGCCTTCACCCAGTTCCGCTCGTTCGCCGGATCGTCCCCCTTGTCGAGCTCGTAGATGATCCCAAGGTAGCCGTCGTTCTCGTAGCCCCTCGCGCCCTCGAGCATCTTGCACACGCGCTCGTATTCCTCATGGCAGGGATTCGACAGCTCGTGCCCCGCCGTGGTGATTATGAATATCAGAGGCTGCTCGCGGGCTCCCATTCCCGATGCGATTACGTTCAGCAGCTCGTCCGTCTTGTGCGCGTGGTACTCGTCGATTATCGCGCATGACGGGTTCAGTCCGTCCTGCACCTTGCTGTCGGAGCTCAGGGCCTCGAACTTCCCGTCCCCGCACGTCAGGTTCTGCGCGTGGACATGCACGAACTGGCTCAGCACCGGGCTGTAGCGCACAGTGTTCTTGGCGTTGGTGAACGCGATCTTCGCCTGGTCGCGCTTGGTCATTGCTGTTGTTGCCCACAGGCTTTTTATCCTGTGCTCAGGAGGTTTCCCCCATTTGCATCGGACGGTCGTTTCCGTCCCTGTTTAGCGTACATTTTCCCCTTTGCAGGGGCCGGGCACTCTTGGAAGGATTATATTTGTTCACCTTCTACGCGTTACGGAGGCAGCCAGCCTTTCGCTGTCTGACTGCTTTCCTCGGTATTAGCATTTGGTGGTGGATTGGTTTATATGAATCTGACTATATTCTATAGCTGGAATCCAATCAACCTCCTTTTAGCCTTTACCGATTTTGTCCGGTTTTAAGCCGCCACCATTCTAGCGGCTGAATACACCTCGCTTCCCGGCTCGCTCACTAGGTCATACAGCCCCACGCCCGAAGCGAAGAAGGTCTTGCCGTTCTTCCTCGCCACCTGGAGGTAGACCCTGCGGAACCTCCTCTTGCCGTTGTCCTTTCGCCTCCACCCGTAGAGCATCGCGATCACCCATTGCTGCCAGGGCTCTGGTTTCAGCTTCTGCCTTGCGAGTGCTCCCTTGGTGTGGACCTGCTCGCAAAAGAACGCTATCGCATTCTGGGCGTGCTCATCGCTGAAGGTGTACGGAAATGCCCCGGAAGACTCCTTAAGGTCCTTCTGGTGTCGCTTCACCGCGAGTTTCACCATGCGGCAGACCGTCACCTTTCCGGAAAGCACGTCGGACATGTATTCGTTGTACTTGTAGTCCATGTCAATTCACAGCCTCCTATCCGTTCCCCATGATCTTGAGTATCGCGTCGGTGTCGAGCTTCTTCTCGGTCACGTTACCGCGCACTCTCGCGGCGTTCACCGGTGTGTCGCCGAACTGCGCCATGACCTTCTCGAACTCCTGCTCGTATTTCAGGGCAAGGTTGAGGTGGTTCACGGCTTGCGGTGCGAGCTGCAAAAGATATGCCCCGCTGCCTCCCGCTGCCTCCACGATGTCCCGGCACACCTGCGCCTGCTGCCACCAGTAGAAGGCGTGCTCAAGCGTGGGAAGTGATGCGGCTGTCACGAGCCTTGCCCTGCACAGGGCCGGAACGAGCGACTCCCACATCTCCCTTGCCTTTCCGGTTATGCTCTCCGGACAGTCCACTCCGTCAAGGGGCTCAAGGTTGGTTCCCCTGTCGGCATGGCGGCATTTCTGGAAGGTTCCCTCAAGTTTGTGCTGCTCTACCGGCTTCGGAGGCCTTCCGCCCATACGTCCTCCCCGGAGTTTTTGCCCGAAATCTCCAATCTATCCAAAACGTCCATTTTGCACGCACACACACAGGAG
>JAFSSU010000081.1 GCA_017450845.1 Treponema sp. | reverse complement strand
TGGAGAAGCACCTGCTGAACATGCAGGTGACACGGATAAACGGCTCCGCCAAGGAGTACGAGCTGATGAAAACCGAGAAAGCCTCCCTTGAGCAGAAGATAAGCGAACGCAGGGTCACGGCGACATTCGACGGCATCATCGCGGCAATCAGCGCGTCCGTCGGGGACTCCCTCGCCGCGAAGGATTCAATCGGCACGCTCGTGGACAAGTCATACCTCACGGCGCAGGTTGAGATTGCGGAAACCGACGTGGCGAGCCTTGCGGTCGGGCAGAAGGTCACGTTCAGCTTCCCCGCCTACCGCAGCGGGAAGGTCGAGGGCTACGTGGTCAGCTGGCCCGCAATCGGCGAGACGACATCGCGCGGGGCAACGGTCGTCAAGGCCAGGCTCCGCATAGACGAATACCCTCCCGTCATACTGCCGAATTTCTCTTTCTCCGGCAAGATAGAGGTCGCCCCGCCAGAGACTTTCCTGCTGGTCTCAAGCTACGCCGTCGGACGGGAGGACGGCAAGGCATTCGTCGTCAGGAGCGGAAGCGGAGAGAAAGTCGCCGTCAGCGTGCAGCCGTACGGCATGGGCTACGTCAAGATTCTCAGCGGCAACGTCAAGAAGGGCGACGTGCTGGAGGCGCAGTCTGCCGCGCCAAAGTCCGGCACGAACGCGGGCAGGGGAGGAATGGGCGCTATGCCCGGCGGGGGAATGGGTGTTCCGGGAAGCGGCTCCGGCAGCAGGAACGGCTCCGGCGGCGGATCCGGCATGCCCCGGAGGTAGCGGGCAGGATATGGAAAGCGTCGCAAAAAATGCTGCCGCCAGGACACCGGTAATAGAGATGCAGGACGTCAGGCGTGTCTACGTGATGGGGGACCAGGAAGTCCATGCGCTCAGGGGAATCTCCTTTGTAATACGGGAAGGGGAGTTCGTCTCCATCATGGGGCCGTCAGGCTCGGGCAAGTCCACCTGCATGAACATGATAGGCTGCTTGGACAGGCCGACGGCGGGCATCGTCAAGATAAACGGAAAGGAAACCGCGAAGATGGGCGAGAAGGAGCTTGCCAACCTCCGCAACAGGACGGTCGGCTTCGTGTTCCAGCAGTATTTCCTCCTGAACTCCATGTCGGTGCTGGAGAACGTCATGCTGCCCCTGCGCTACCAGGGAATCAGCAAGAGGCAGCGGCAGGAGATGGCAGTGCAGGCCCTGGAGAAGGTGGGGCTTTCCGACAGGATAAACCACCACCCCTACGAGCTTTCAGGCGGCCAGAAGCAGCGTGTCGCGATTGCGCGGGCGACCGTCACCCGGCCCAAGATAATCCTCGCCGACGAGCCGACCGGGGCGCTGGACTCGGCGACCGGCAAGGCCGTCCTCAAGCTCTTCTACCGCATAAATCGGACGGAAGGGACGACCGTCGTCATCGTAACCCACGATTCCCGCATCGGCAGCATCACCAACCGCTGCATCCACATACTGGACGGGAGCATCAAGAGCGACATGAGGCGGCGGGGGGAGACGGGTGGCGGAACCGTCATATCCCGCTGAACTGCGCGTATCACGACACGACGGTCATGCTGCCTCCCCGCGGCAGATCAAAGCGGGGGCTTTACATCATCAAAGCACGGGCTTTAAGACGTTAAAGCACAAGCTTTAAGACGTTAAAGCTTGTGCTTTATCCCAGCCTGAACATCGCATTTTCAAAGTTACCTCATCTTTACCGCGGAGCCATGGCGATTTTGAAGACGTTTTTCCTCACGATGTGCTTCTCCTTGCACCATTCAGAATAGGCCTCGAATGCCTCGCCCGTGAGCTCCGAGTTGCACGGGCCGAATGCCTGCCGCACGGTAAAATCGGGCGTCACCTCTATGCAAATCTTGTATTTCTTGGCTCTTCATCAACAGCGTGAAGCTGGGCAGGAACGAACCGGTTATCCTTACAGACGCGCTGAGGGCAGAGATGCAGCGCTGGAAGTATCCGCTCCACATGATAGACTTCGAGACCACCGCGTCCGCGCTGCCCTATCATACGAACCTGCGCCCCTATGAGAACATCGCCTTCCAGTTCTCGCACCACATCATCAAGGCGGACGGGACGATTGAGCACGCAGGGCAGTTTCTGGACATTGACTCCGACGGCTGTCCGAATTTTACCTTCGTTCGTGAACTCAAGAAGCAGCTTGAACAGGACGACGGCTCTGTATTCCGCTACGCTCCCTACGAGAACACGATATTGAACGGAATCCACGATCAGCTTGCGGCTTCCGATGAAAAAGACAAAGACGAGCTCATGGCCTTCATCAAGAGCATAACGCATGGCGGACACGGCAATCGCCCTCCTTACAAAGGACGAGAGCGGCAACGTGCAGAATCCCTACAAGGTCCTGCCGACCCTGGGGGAGATTGAGGACGTCATAATCGAACGGCTCGCAAAAGACGGCGAACTGACAAATGACCAGCTGACGCAACTGATTGGCAGCAGCCAGGATGAGGACGACGGAGGGTTTGAAGAGGACACGAAGATAAACAACGGCGGCCTGCCCCTTGTCGTCTACCGCTACCTGCAGACCTTCCCGCATGACGGGACCACTGCGGGCGGTGTGCGCGTAGAGACGATTCGCGAGGCTCTCCTCCGTTATTGCGAGCTTGACACCATGGCGATGGTTTTGATTTGGGAATACTTTACCCACGAATGCGGCATTATTAGCTAAGGGGCTACAGCCGGACATCACGCCCCTGCCCCAGTAGTCAGGGCAGGGACGGGTTCAGCGCACAGGGGTTTTCTGTCAGAGTGTCTCCACAATCTCTGCAGAAAGCCCCGTCTCCCTTGTCAAGTCAGATTCAGCCTTGTTGTCCTTCACGAACGCAAGGGGGCTAGGGAACCGCTGATTAAATCGAAAAAATGTGGTATAATGGGAGAATGAACCAGAAGACCTTCACCGATGCCGAATATAACGAGCGCAAGCATAAGACGAAACG
>JAFSSU010000080.1 GCA_017450845.1 Treponema sp. | reverse complement strand
TGCGGCGGGAACCTCGACCTGTTTTACGCGCTCGGAGTCACCAAGGTGATGTTCTGCGGCGGAGGCGGCGTGCTTGACAGGAACATCAAGGTGGGCCAGCTCCTCCTTGTGGACGGTGCAATCCGCGACGAGGGCTTTTCCTATCATTACGTGGAGCCGTCACGCTCCATCCACACCGACCGGAAAGTGACTGACAAAATCGCCTCCTATCTTGACGGGCACGGCATTCCTTATATCCGTGGCCTCACATGGACGACCGATGCCCTGTTCCGCGAGACTCCCGGGAAAGTCGAGCTGCGAAAGAGCGAGGGGGCCAAAATCGTGGAGATGGAGCAGGCGGGCTGCATTGCGGTAGCGCAGTTCCGTGGCTTTGACTACGGCGCGATTATCTACGGAGGTGACGATGTCGCCTCGGAGGAATGGAATCACCGGGGCTGGAACACCCGGGAGGGCATACGGTTCAACCTCGTGATGCTGTGCAAGGAACTTGTCAAGGAGATGTAGGAAATGCCGGAGCGGTGCGCCAAATATTCCGCCAGCAGCCCTAAATGCTCACGGGCGGGGGCTGGCGGCCACCAGCAGCCTCAGCCCTTTCTGACCAGGGCCTCTTTCTGGAAGAAGGCGATGCCGTAGCAGAGTACCTGCGTGTAGCCGTAGAGCCCTTCCGCATATTTCCACGTGTCCACCTGCTCCAGTGCCCTGCCGCAGTCTTTTTCCATGTCGGCCCGGTTCGCGGACTTCCTGGCTTCTATGATGATGGCCCGGCGGTGCTTCTTGTCCTTCAAGACTATGTCCGGCCTGCCAAGTCCTTTCTCTTTGTTTGACTCAACCAGATATCCGCATCCGACGAATACCCCCGCCAGGAAAGCGTGGTAGTAGTCCTCATGGTAGTCATTATAGCTGATAGTATTCCACAACAAATCGGAGACAGCCTTGCCCGCGGCAAACTCGTCTCCGTTCCACAGGGCTTCCATCATGGACTTCTGCCCGTTTTTATCTATCGTGTCCCGAAAGAGCGACACCACCGTGTCCTGGAATATCGTCGCGACCTCCTTGTTGGGAATACGCAGGGATACAGTATCCCCGTCATCCTCAGGGCAAGCCTTCGTGACATAGCCCGTCATCAGAAGCACGCTCCACAGGTTGTCCTCCGAGGCATGGAGGCTGTCATAGGTCAGCATGTCCGTGATGGTCTGACTGACCGTCCCGCCGTTCATCAGGGTCTCGAACTTGTCCGCGACATCAAATTCCGTCCGCCCCACGAAAGTCCGCAGGATTCCGTTGTGGCTTGAGTCCTTCCAGAAAGCCTTCGGCCGGGCATTGGGATTCGTCCGCAAGGATGCAGTATAATTTATCACGTCCCAGGGGCAGTACACGTGGCTCGTGCCGAACACGTATCCGTCGTACCATTCCCGCACGACAGCCTCTTTGTCACTCCTGCCCGCAGCCTCAAGCAGGGCACGGACCTCCCCGTCCGTAAAGCCGAAGTACTCGGAAAAGTCCCCGTCCAGCACCGAATAGGAGGCAAAATTGTTCGGTCCCGTGAAGATGCTTTCCTTGGATATCCTCATGCAGCCCGTCACCACGGCAAACTCCAGGAACTCGTTGTCCTTGAGCGACAGGCTCATCAGCCCGCGTATCACGTCAAGCATCTTATTATAGAAATGATTCTCCGCCGTGTCCTTCTCGCTGGCCTTGGCGAGGGGAACGTCGTACTCATCGATGAGCAGGATGACCTTCTTGCCATAGACCACGCTCAGCATCCGCATGAGGGTCTTGAGCGAGCCTTTAACCTCCGCGTCAGAGGCCGTGTTGGACATAAGGCGGGCAAAAACCTTTCTGTCATTCTCGTTGGTCAAGTCATTGCCGGCTATGTCCGGTATCTTCTTGCAGAAATCCGCTATGCAGTTCCTGAGCATATCATACGCGCCATCGAAGTCATAGCCATTGACATCCTTGAGCGAGATAAAGAGGACGGGGCGGCTGTTCATCCACTCCTTGCAGAAGTCTGGGTGCTTCATGATGTCCAGCCCCTCAAAGATGGCCCGGCTGTCCTTCCGCACGTTGAAGAAGCTGTCGAGCATGCTCATCATGAGTGTCTTTCCGAACCTGCGCGGGCGCGTAAAGAGCGAGACTTCGTTCTTTACCACGTGGACAAGCTCGTACAGAATCTCCGTCTTGTCCACGTAGTAGGCCCCCTCCTGCCGAAGGGAGGTGAAATCTGATTTACCGACTGCGACCGCAAACGCCATGGCACGCTCCTGACAAACAAGCTGATACGCCCATTCTAGCACAAGCAGTCAGGCTTGTAAATGCGGGGAAAGCGGCTTGCCTCCCCAACTGCCGGTCCCTGTTCCCCCGCGTCAAAATCCTCTTCCAATCATCCGATTGGATTCATAATGTTTCCCCACTCCTCCGCGTCCAGGTCGCAGTAGTGCAGGTCCTGTTCAAAGCTCGTCACGTCCCTGTCCAGGCCGAACGCCTTCCGTACCTTGTTCAAG
>JAFSSU010000079.1 GCA_017450845.1 Treponema sp. | reverse complement strand
GGTTTCCTCAAACTTCCTGTTGCCTGACACCGCCGCCATGAGGTGCAGGACCTCGTGGACGTGACGGACCGTCTCCTGCGGCGGATTATAGTCCTTGTTCATCCGCATCTGGACGAAGTAGTCCGCCACGATGCGGAAGTCGCTCCTGAACTTGGCCACGGTCTCAGGCGGGAGCCATGCTATCTCGAATACGTTGACCTTGTAGTCGCTGACATAGGGCTTGAGCTCATCAGGGACCTTCAGGCATTCAAGCAGGCTGCGAGGCCGCTTCCACTTGTCCTCGCCGAAGTAGAGGACGAGCGTCACCACAGGGAAGCGGGGCTTCTTCCTCTTCTTGCCGTCTTTGTCCCTGTCCTTGTCAGACAGCAGCTGCGCCCGGTACCCGGCTCCGTCATAGCTGACCACCCGCAGCGGGATGTCGGTGTCAATCCCGGTCTGATTCTCAAGTCCGTACAGGCAGATGCGGATATCGCCCTCGCCCCGCCAGAACTTGGCCACGTCCCGCTCCTGCCCGTGCAGCTCGTCAGCCGCCTTGTACTCCGACAGCCTGTCCGCGTCATCGAGCGCGTCCTCCCTGACCAGCTGCCTGCCGTCAAAGAGCAGCACGTTCACGATGTCCGCGAAGACATCATTGTACGACTCCAGAAGCTTCTCCGTAATGTCTTTATCACTCATATTTTACCACCCGGAACAAGCTTTTGCAAGCTTGGGACCGCCTCGGCGGGCACAGGCCCTCCGGGCGGTTCCCGTGCTTTCAATGCCTGCCCATAGATACATCTGTCCGCAGGTGGAAGAAATGTAAAGCTCGCGAGGAAAAAAACAATAAAAAAATGAGCGTCCGGTCATGTGACGCTTAAACATTCTGTAACGCGAGGCTCAAGCGTTTTGTCGCAAGAAGCTCAAGCGTTTGGTCACAAGAAGCTTAAGCGTTTGGTCACAAGAAGCTTAAGCGTTTGGTCACAAGAAGCTTAAGCGTTTGGTCACAAGAAGCTTAAGCGTTTGGTCATCGTATCAATGAGAGTTTGTAGCCAACAAATTCAAATGATAGCCAGCAATCCGGCCTTTGCGGAGTCCGAAAAACAACTGGGCTGTCACCCTGCCTCTTCCCCGCGCAAGGGACCGCATCCGGGGGGCCGGCACCCGCCCCCGCCATCCTTGAGCTTGACCCCAAGGTGTGCTATACTGGCTGGCGGAGCAAGCCGATGGCAGGAAAAATCGTATTCATCACAAGCCACAACTGGGACACGCGGAGGCAGGGGGGCTTCCACAAGCTCGCGGAGGCCGCGTGCCGGGCGGGGCTTGAGACAGTCTTCTTCAGCTTCCCCCGGCCATACTACGGGCTCCTGCTCAAGCGGGAGCAGCTGAATGCGGAGGTTATAAGGAAGCTTTCCGCCGGGGCCCGCTACGAGCTGGAGGAGGGGAAGGAAATCCTCAACGTGACCTTCCCGACCTTCCGCATCCCGGATGCCTGCGGGAAGATTGTCCCCGCCTGCGTGATGAACTTCCTTCTCAGGCACTCTCTCGGGACTTTCCGCGGCTTCGCGAGGAAGTTCCTCGAAGGAACGGGCTGCTTTGTCTTCGAGTCCTGCGAGGGAATCGCCTTCGTGGACAAGATACGCAGGCGCTTCCCCAAGGCTCGGATCATCTACCGGCCTTCCGACCCCCTCGTCTATGCCTCCGTCCCCGAGCGGACGCGGGAGCTTGAGAAGAACATGCTGCTCAAGGCCGACCGGACTTTGCTCGTCAACAACGAGGGGCTTGAGGCATACAGGAAGGTCATCCCGGAGTTCGACCGGAAGGTGTCCTATACGATACTTCCCAACGGCGTGGACCTCGCCCCCTACATGCGGCGTTACCCCGAGCCTGAGGCGATCAAGGGCAGGAAGAGCGTCGTCTACGTCGGCGCGTGGGGGGTGGAGTGGCCGCTCCTGTACAAGGCCGCCGAGGCCCTCCCAAAGCTGCACTTCTTCGTCGTCTGCCCGAACTACCCGGACAAGTCCGTCCTGGGCAAGGTGGAGAGAATCCCGAACCTGACCTACGTCCCCGGCATAAAGAGCGCGGAGGTCCCCTCGTGGATAACGAACTGCACGGCTGTCATGGTCCCCTACGTGACGGACTTCTACAAGGACAGGCCGCTCGGAATCACTGCGAAATACTACCAGGCCATGGCCGCCCACAAGCCGGTCGTCGCCTATTCGGACACGGAGACGCTCGCCGGAGTGGGAGTGACCGTGACATACACATACGAGGACTTCATCGCGGAGGTCGGCAAGGCCGCGGCGGAGAAGTACCGGAGCTACGACTTTGACCTGACCGGGCGCGACTGGGAGGTCATCGGCAAAAAGTTCCTGGCAGAGGTCGGCGACATTGGCACGGACGATGCGGCGGACGGGCAGGGCGGGCCTGGTCCTGAAGCCCGGGCCGCGCCGGATGGTGGGGCCGGCGGGATGACCGGAACGAGCGGGGCGGAGGTATCGGAATGAACGGAAACAAAGAGGGCAGGGGGGCGGCCTTCCTGGCGCACACGCTCCTGGCGGCGGTCGTCGCGCTTTTCTCCGCGGCGGGCCTGCTGCCTGCCGTCAGGACCGGCATCGTAAGCTATGTCGCGGACAACTACATGCACCGGCCCCTCAACATGAGCTACTGGACCCAGCAGCTCTTCGCACTGGCCTTCATAGCTTTCTCCGTGAACCTCATCGTGTACCTCGCGATCCGGACGGGGAGGGGGAGGAGCCTCTGCCGGAAGCTCTCGGCGGAGATCGGGGACAAGGCCCGCCTGCTCCGGGAGGACTGGAAGCCCCTTGTCATCCTGCTCGCCGTCTATGCGTTCGGGATGATCACGCTCATACGGGCGGACATCTTCTACGGGGGGGCCGACGACCTCTACCGTTCCATATCCGGCGCACGGGCATGGCGGAACTTCTACCGCTACGTCTCGCACTTCCTTTCCATATTCGTCCATACCAGCCCCCGGATATTCGACATAGCCCCGCTGACCCAGTTCCTTGCCCTCGCGGTGATGGCGCTGGCGGCGCTCGTGACGATCCGCGTGTTCCTGCCCCGCGGCTCTGAGGACGGGGGGAGGCTCTCCCCGATGGTATACGTGGCGGCAGTCCCCGTCGCCCTCTTCCCTTACTTCCTGGAGAACCTGTCCTACCGCTACGACTCTCCCTACATGGCCCTGTCGGTGCTCTTCTGCGTGCTGCCCTTCCTCTTCACCCGGAGGCTCGTGTATTTCGCGCTCATCTCCCTGGCAAGCCTTTTCCTGATGTGCCTGTCCTATCAGGCCTCGTCGGGGGTATACATTGCCGTTTGCGCCTTCTCCGTCTTTGACATGTGGTGCCGCAGGGAGCAGCCCCTGGGGAGGGTCGTCCGCTTCACGCTGACGGCGGTCGCCTGCTACGCGCTCGCCCTGCTCGTCTTCTTCGCCCTCTTCAACGTTCAGCCTGCGGGCGAGTCCTACGTGGACAAGAACCTGCTCCCCGCTGCCTTCCCCACGAACGTCAGGGCCTACCTTGCGCAGCTATGGGATGATTTCGGTCACAGCTCGCTCAAGCTGTCCGTCATCCTCCTGTTCCCCCTCTTCGTGCTGGCCTCATGCCTGACCAGCCGGAGGGGCAAGTGGCAGACGGCGTTGGTCTCCCTCGTTCTCGTCGTTTTCGCCGTGGTTTTCTCTTACGGGGCTTTCCTCGTGATGGGCCGCCCCCTGCTGGAGCCGCGGTCCATGTTCCCCTTCGGCTTTGTCGTCGCCCTCATGGCTCTCCGCGTCGCCGTCTGGCTGTCAGGCGGCCGGTCGGCACGTAAGCGCCTGCGCGCGCTGCGGCTCGCCTGCCGCATCGTCCTGCTGGCCCTGTCCTACAGCTGCGTGACCTACGCCTTCGCATACGGGAACGCCCATGCCTCCCAGAAGAAGTACACGGACTTCCGCGTCAGCCTGCTGCTGGAGGATCTGGCGCGGGTCATCCCGCCGGACCAGGATGACGTGAGCATCCACGTGCTGAGCGACATAGACTTCACGCTCGCCGTCAAGACGCTGGAGAGGACCTACCCGGTCGCGACGCGGATGATAGAGAACATGGGCGGCCACGCCGTGGTTTTCTACCTGCAGGATTACGGGCTGGGCGTGCGGGCGGAGGAGGACAAGTACACCGGCTGGCAGCCCGACCTGGACGGCTACGAGCTTGCGGCGGACAAGCTCTACCAT
>JAFSSU010000078.1 GCA_017450845.1 Treponema sp. | reverse complement strand
TTGATCACCACCAGGCCACAGGCTCCATGCTGACGTGCCACGCGCGCCTTGTCGCGTATAGGGAGTTCCGCCTGCCTTGCACTGATGAACCAGAACATGGACGTGGTGGAGGAACAGTGCTTCAAGAACACGCTTGCCATATACGAAAGCATCGCGGGCATTATCCTTGCGGCGGCACTGTTGGTCATGCTCAATCCGATTGTCGCAGCTGTGTCTCTTGTCCTCATGTCGATTCCCGGCTTTATCCCGCGGCTGTTCGGCGCACGACTTGCCTCATTGCAGGAGCGGCGGGCTGCCAGAGGCGGCGGCTACAACGGGATGCTGCAGGACGTAATCAGGGGCTTTTTTGTCATAAAGGATTACCAGATGGAAGGACGGATGCGCGGCAAGTTCGGCACGGCCGCAGCGGCTTATGAGGATTCAAAAGAACACTGCGCGTCCGCACTGGCACTCGTGCAGGCTTTGTCTGCCAGCTCAGGTGTCTTCGCCCAGTTCCTCGTCATCTGCTTCGCGGGGGTGCTCGCCGTGCGCGGTTACCTCACATTGGGCAGCATCATCGCTGTCACGCAGCTCACGGGGCAGGTGATAAGTCCGGCATTTCAGCTTTCCACAAAGCTGGCGCAGCTGAAGTCTGTCAAAGGCATCCTGAGCGAAATGGAAGGAATTGCCAGCCCCTCACAAGAAAACGACCTTTCCGCCTCGCGAATTACGGAAGGCTTCTCTGACAGCGTGGAGCTCAGGAACCTGTCTCTCGTGTTCGATGACGGGACGGTAGGGCTTGAACACATAAACCTGCGGCTCAAGAAGGGGCAGCACTATGCAATCATCGGCAGCAGCGGAAGCGGCAAATCCACGTTGCTGGGTGTGCTCGCCGCGCACTGCCTGCCAACCGGGGGGGATGTCCTCGTGGACGGGGTCGCGGGCCGGTGCGTAGCCTGTGCGAGCGTCGGGCAGGAAGTTTTCCTTTTTTCCGGTACGCTCCGTGACAACATCACGCTGTTCACCAGCCAGCCGGAGGACACGCTGACAGAAGCCGTGGAAAAGTCAGGCCTGCGCGAGCTTGCGGAAAGGCTTCCGGAAGGTCTGGACACCAAGCTTGAGGAGAACGCCTCGAGACTTTCCGGCGGGGAACGACAGCGCATTGCCTTGGCACGTGCCCTGATTCACGGCAGGCAGCTTCTTCTTCTGGACGAAGCTACCTCCGCCCTGGATGCCCGGAACGCACGCCTTGTCGAAGAGACCGTCCGCCATCTCCAGGACAGCACCGTCGTGGCAGTAACCCACAGGACCGATGCGGAGACACTGGCATACTACGACGAAGTCATCCTGCTGGACAACGGAAGGCTCGTCAGCCAGACATCCCCGGCCCTGGTAGATGAGGCTGCGGTTAACGGGCGCATTCGCTTACAAAAACAGCACCCCGAACACTGCCCCGAGCGCGATGATGACGACTGGGTGCAGCTTGGTCTTGAAGAGGATGACGAGGCAGGCCTCAAAGAGGGCGACGGCCGGCCAGCAGAAAAAATCCTTCAGGCCGGCAAAAGAAAAGCCCCCTGCAGCCCGGAATGCATTTGTGTTCAGCAGGGCAATCGTGAACACCTGCACGAGCGCGATGAGCACCATACCGCTCGTCGCGGGTCTTAAGCCACTGAACGCCGCCTTCACGAGCGGCTTGTCCTGGAAGCGGGAGAAAAAGCGGGCGATAATCATGATGACGACGAGAGACGGCAGGATTTCACCGAGGGTCGTGACGATTGCCCCGACGGGCCCGTACAGCTCCATGCCGATATATGTCGCGAGGTTTATGCCGATCGGCCCCGGGGTGCTCTCGCTTATGGCGAGCATGCTGTAGAACTTTTCCGCGCTCAGCAGCTGATACTGCTCCACGAGGATCTGCTGCATGAAAGTCGCGGCGACAAGTCCCCCGCCTATCGCGAAGAGGCCGATATAAAAGAAGATAAAGAAAAGATGCATCAGGCTCATTTTCCTGCCTCCTCTGTTTTCCCGCCTGCCGACTGGCCGCGGAGGCCTCCCGTGGCCCAGACGATGAGTATTCCGCAAACCGCGGCCCCCACGATGATAAAGACCGAATGTACTTTGAGGAAATAAATCAGAGAGAACGAGAGGACAAAGAAAAGCAGCTGCCAGGGCTTCTTTATCGCCTTCCGCGCGAGCCCGATGACCGAATACAAAAGCAGGGCCGCGACGGAGACGTTTATGCCTCGAAGGGCTTTCTGCACCCAGGCAATCTGCTCAAAGTTGGAGATAAAGGCCGCTATGAGGCTGATGATGATGACGGAGGGAGTGACGACTCCGAGCGTCGCCACAATACCCCCCGCGACTTTACGTCTTTTGAATCCGATGAATGTCGCGACGTTGACGGCGATGATTCCCGGCGTAGACTGGGAAATCGCATAGTAGTCCAAAAGCTCCTCGCTCGTCGTCCACTTCTTTTTGTCGGCAAGTTCCCTGTCCAGTATGGGGAGCATCGCCATGCCGCCGCCGAACGTGACGGCCCCTATCTTGAAGAAGGTAATGAACAGCGCAAACAAATCCCGTATCATGCGTCCAGTATAACAGGATTCCGCATGTTGGGAAAGGGCAGACAACGGGCCCTTCAGAGGCAGCCCCTCCATTTGTCCCCGCCGGGGAAAGGGCATGCGGAGCTTGCAATACGCGCCCGGTAGGCGACGTAGCTGCCACATTCGGCGCAAAGAATTCCGTCCCGGAGCGAGGGGCAGGCCTCGCAGACGGCGAGCCGCCGCTTGTACTCACCATCCTCGGTGGTCACTCCTTCAAGACGCGCCATCTTTGCGACCGAGGCCTCTATGCTCTCTTTCGTTATCCTGCCCATCATCGCTTTTATCTCGCAATTCGGGCAGATTGCTTTCTCCTGCATGACAAGAGTATCGGCAGATATCAGCCCAGGGCCTGGACCAGAGCGAGCAGTTTGTCCGCATCCTTCTTGCCCGGGCTTGATTCGATTCCGCTTGAGACATCGATCAGCTCGGGCCCGTAGTCGCTGACAATGCGGGCAACGTTTTCCGGCGTTATCCCGCCCGCGAGCCAGAGGCGGGATGCCGAGGCGACCTTCCTGACAAGGCCGTCCTCCACCTGAACGCCCGTACCGCCGACGAGCTTCCCGGCTTTCGCGTCAATCAGTATTCTCGGCTCACCAAGATTCTTGAGAGACTCGATTTTCCTGAGGTCAGACTCGTCCGAAAGGTTGACTACTGCATAGTGAGGCAGGGAGGCAAGGCTTTTGTCCGCATGGAAGCCAGCGACGGCCTTCTCTCCGTGCAGCTGAAGGAAATCCAGCGTGCCTTCCTGCACGAGCCGTATCGCCTCTTTGCCTTCGTCGCTCCCGCAGTCCGTGATTACGCCGACAAGGAAAGGCATCCTGTCAAAGCTTTCTGCCTGCCCGTCATCCGCAGCCGAAAGCCGGGCCCTGACCTTCCGCACCAGATCCGCCGTTGTGTTCCGGGGGCTTTGCTTGCAGAAGATGAAACCAAGGAAGTCCGCGCCGGCGAGGACTGACTCCAGGGCATCCTCCTCGTCCGTCAGACCGCAAATCTTGAGCAGGGGACGGGCGGCCTGTTCCGGGCTTCTTTCTTCCCTGTGACAGCAGGTCCCTGCCCGCCGTTCGCCGAGCAGGGATGCGTAGTCAAGCCAGACGCGGGAAGCCCCGGTTTCTTTAGCCCCGGTGAACGAGGAGACGAGCTTGTCTGCCTCGCCTGGATTGCGTGCCGCAGCCTCGCCCAAGAGCATCCCCGTAAAGCCCAGGCTGCCCGCAAAAGAGGCAGCTTCCTGAGTCCTTATGCCGCTCTCGAATATCACGCCGCAATCCGGTCCCAAAAGCTCCCGTATCCGCGAGAGCATGGACGCGGGCTTGAGCAAGTCTATGGAAAAGTCCTTGAGGTCGCGGGCATTCACCCCGCAGACTATCCTGCATGGGGAAGGAATGCTTTTCTTCGCGGCCACGAGCTTTTCAAGGTCTTCCGCAAGCCTCAGTTCCGTGAAGGCCGTCATCCCAAGCTCACCGCATCGCATGAGCATCGCGGCGAGTGCCGCCTCGTCGAGCATCCGCGCAATCAGCAGAACCGCATCCGCTCCCGCACGGTATGCGACATCCACTTCCTCGGGGGAGTAGATGAAGTCTTTGCGCAGCACGGCTATCCGCCTCCTGCCGCTTGCGGCCCCGGACCAGGAATCCACGGCCTTGCAGACATCCACAAGGTCGTCCAGACCACCCTTGAAGTAGTTCCGCTCAGTCAGCACCGAGATGGCAGCCGCCCCTGCCTGTGCATACGCGGTGGCGGTGGCGGGCGCGTCCAAGCCGGGGGCTATGTCCCCCTTGCTGGGAGAGGCCCTCTTGACCTCAAGCACGACTCCCTTCTCGCTTATGAAGGGCAGGGGCTTCCCCCTCTGCCTGGTCTTCGGGATAACCGAGCCGTATTCCCAGCCCAGCCGCCCTATGTCCTCCTTGCGGCGGGCGACAATCTCTTCTATTATATTGCGAGTGTCCTTCGGAGCTTCAGAAAGCATGTGAGACCTTCTTTATCTCTTCGAGCTTGGCCTTGGCCTTGCCGTTGTCAAGGGCCTCGAGGGCCATCTCGTAGCCGTCCTTTATGCTCTTTGCCTTGCCCGTCAGGTAGAGCAGCGCGCCGGAGTTCAGGCCGACCGCATAGCGGAGGGTCTTGCGTCCCTTGCCGTCAAGCAGGTCCATCGCAATCTTTGCGTTCTCCTCGCCGATTCCTCCGGAAAGCTCCTCCTCATTTGCATCGCTTATGCCGTAGTCGGCGGGGTTTATCGTGTAGCGGTATTCCTTTCCGTCCTTGTTTATCTGGAAAACCTTGGTCGGGGCGCAGGGGGAAATCTCGTCCATCCCGTCGTCGCTCGCAATCACCATCACCCTCTTGACCCCGAGGTTCTTGGCCGCATGGGCATAGGTCTCAAGCAGGTCAGGGCTGTAGACTCCCAGGACAGCATATTTTGCCTCCGCAGGATTCAGGAGGGGGCCGAGCAGGTTCATGACGGTCTTTATGCCCAGTGCCTTGCGGACAGGGGCGGCGAAGCGCATGGCGGGATGATAGACAGGGGCCATCAGGAAGGCGAAGCCTGTCTGCCTTATCATCTTCTCCGTGTCGGCCGGCTTGTTGTCTATCTTGATTCCTATCGCCTCAAAGAAGTCCGCCGCGCCAGACTTGCTGGAGACTGCCCTGTTGCCGTGCTTGGCGACGGTCTGCCCGCAGGCGGCGACGATGACGGAGCTGAGGGAGGAAATGTTGAAGCTGCCCTTGCAGTCTCCGCCCGTACCAACAATCTCCGCAATGGAGTCAGAGTCCACGTTGAGCGGGGTCTTTTTATGAAGGAGAACCTCCGCGCATCCTGCGAGCTCGTCCGCGCTTATGCCGTTCCCTGCCATGGCGGTCAGCATGGATGCCGTTATGCGCTCGTCTATGTCGCCGTCGGTCAGGTTGTCCATGAAGAGGGCTGCCTGCTCCCGGCTCAGGTGCTTCTTCTCAAAGAGCAGCTGGTTCAGGTATGCGGTGGCGGGGAATTTTTCGCGCCGGTAGTTGAGGAAGGACTTGAAAATCTCGTCCCCCTGCTGGCTCGCTATCGATTCCGGATGGAACTGCACGCCCTCAATCAGCATCGTCTTGTGGCGGACACCCATGATGTCCCCGTCGCGTGACCTTGCGGTGACCTCAAAGTCCTTGCTGAGCGTGCTGCCGTCTATTGCCAGCGAGTGGTAGCGGGTGAAGGATGCCTTGAGCCCGATTGTCCTGAACAGGCCCTTGCCGTCAAGGTCCAGCTCCTCAACGACACCATGGCAGATTCTCTTTGCCTGTATGATTTTTGCCCCGAATGCCTCTCCGATTGCCTGATGCCCCAGGCATATCCCGAGAATCGGGATTTTTCCCGCAAAGTGCCGTATCGCCTCCACGCTTATGCCCGCGTCTGCCGGTGCCCCGGGTCCGGGGCTTATGACCAGGCGGGAGGGCTTCATGGAGTCAAGGTCCTCCAGAGTGACTTCCTTTGAGCGGACCACCTGCACCTCGTCCTTTGAGAGCCTCTGCAGGGCCTGGACCACGTTGTATGTGAAGCTGTCGTAGTTATCGATTACCAGTATCATAATTCTCCTCCCTTTTCCTTAATCCTTCTGCTTTCCTTCCAGGACGGACCTGAGCGCGCCGAGCTTCTCGTTTGTCTCCTCCCACTCGCGGTCGGGGTTCGAGTCGTAGACGATTCCGCCCCCCGCCTGCAGGGTCCAGGTGCTGTCCTGCTTGAGGGCACAGCGGATTCCGATGCAGAAGTCCAGGTCGCCGGATGTCTGAAGGTAGCCGATCGCACCCGCATAGAACCTTCTCTTTATGTGCTCCAGGCCGCTCAGAATCTCAATCGCGCTTATCTTGGGGGAACCGGAGACTGTTCCGGCGGGGAAGGCGGAGCGAAGCACCTGAATCTGCTTCATCCCGGCCTTGACCTTGCCCTGCACGTCGCTGACCAGGTGCATGACGTGGCTGAAGAACTCGCAGTCCATGAAGCGGGTCACCTCCACGCTGCCGCTCTCGCAGACCCTGCCCAGGTCATTGCGGGCCAGGTCAACGAGCATCAGGTGCTCCTGCCTTTCCTTGTGGTCGGCGAACAGCTCAGCCTTCAGCGCGTCATCTTCGAGCGCGTCCTTTCCCCTCCGCCTTGTTCCGGCGATGGGGCGTATGGAAGCGATTCCCTCCCGCACGCGGACAAGGCTTTCCGGCGAGGAACCGATCAGCTGCCTGTCGCCGAAGTCCAGGTAGAGCAGGTAGGGGGAAGGATTGAGAGAGCGGAGCCGCCTGTATATCTCCATCGCCGATGACTCGCACTCAAGCTGCAGGCGGCGGCTCGGGACGGCCTGGAAGATGTCGCCCGCGACTATCCGCTTCTTGAGCTCAACGACCTTGTGCTTGTATTCCTTCTCGGACAAGGCGAGGTCTGTCAGCGTCCTGCATGGCTTGGCCTCCTCGGGCGGAGCCAGGTAGCTGAAGTCCAAATCGCCCAGCCTGGTCTTAAGATTGTCAACGGCCTTCTTAAGGTCAATCTGGTGCTCGGTGTAGTTGAACGCAAAGATGTGCATCGTCTCGGTGAAGTGGTCAAAGACGATGTAGAGATGGCCCACGATAAAGTCGCTCTCCGGGATTTTGAGCTCGTCGGTCTGCGCTGCCAGGTTTATCGTGTCGCACCTCGCGCAGAACTCGTAGCTCAGGTAGCCGACTCCGCTCGCCGGGACGGGGATTCCCTTTACCGGCAGCTCGTTCTCGCCGGCGACGTAGAGCAATGCGTCCAATATGTCGGGCTTGTGGAGAATCCTGCTCCCCGGGGCGATTGTCTCCGCCTGCCCCCCGGACTGAACAGTCTCCACCGTGAACGGAACCCGGCGGCCATCGATGATGAATGCGATTCCGTCGTCGTCCTGGAGGATGTGGAAAGCCTCCTCCGCCATAAGGATTGAGTAGCGCTCCTTGCCCAGGTTGAACCTCGCGCTCTCCAGGATGGCCTTGGCCCCGATCTTACGTGCGAGCGAGAAGGGCGTGTACCTGTCGCTCGGCAAACTCAGATATATACTGTCAGTTCTCTTTATCATTTTGCTACTTCCTACAGTAACCAGTATACGACATAGTCTTGCTACTGTCAAGAGTATCTGATAAAAATAATGGGAATTACGTCAGGGATTCCTTGACATCCTAGGGAAAAACACCTATAATAAGGACAGCTTGTGAATAAGCTGATAAACTCTCTCCGATTTGCCCGAAAGGGCGGAATGACCTTGGGGTTCGCCCTGAGGTCATTTCTTTTGCCCTTGATACTCCCCTGCCCCTCTGCTATACTCTTGCAATGCTGAAATTCGCCTTGCTCCATCTGACATTTCTTGTCTATTCCATTGCGTCCATCTTCATGAAGAAAGCAGCCATTCTCGGAGGGATAAACGCAAGATCCTTCCTGCTTTTCTTTACGGGCATCATGCTTTTCGGCGGCTATTCCTTTCTCTGGCAGCAGGACTTGAAGAACTTCCCTCTTTCGGTTGCGATGGCAAGCAAGCCGGTCTGCCTACTGTGGAGTACGCTCTTCGGCTTTCTGATTTTCGGCGAAGTCGTGTCCCTGCGCTTTTTCATCGGCGTCATCGTCATCGTTGCCGGGATTATCATCGTGTCGGGAGAAAAGAGCAATGCTTAAGTATTATCTTGTCATAGTCCTCGTCGTCATCTTGTCAACGGCGGCCCAGCTGCTGATGAAAAAGTCGGCGAAAAGCGAGCACAGGTCCCTGCTCTTCGAGTACCTGAACCCGGTCGTCCTGTCAGGCTATGCGCTCTTCCTGACCGGTACAATCATTAACCTATACGTGCTCAGTCACGTCAAGCTAGCCGTCGCGTCTGCCCTGACCGAGTCGCTTACCTTCATCCTGGCGATACTGACCGGACGAATCTTCTTTGGTGAGCGGCTGACCCGGCGCAAAATCCTGGGCAGCGCGGTAATACTTGCGGGCGTGATGATCGTCGCAGGCTGACCGTCCCCGCCACAAGGCAACAAAAAAGCCCCTGCCGGATTCCTCCAGCAGGGGCTTTGCTATTCTAGCTCAACCTACAGGGTTGCATGACAGGTGCGGGCGATAACGTCGTCCTGCTGCTCCTTGGTCAGGTTGATGAAGCGCACGGCGTAGCCGGAAACGCGGACCGTGAAGTTCGCATACTCGGGCTTCTCGGGGTGTGCCTGGCAGTCCTTGAGCTTCTCAACGCCGAAGACGTTGACGTTCAGGTGGTGGGCACCGCGCTCGAAGTAGCCGTCCATGACGTTGACCAGGTTCTCGGTCTGCTCGTCCTCATTGTGGCCGAGAGCGCCGGGGTTGATCGTCTGCGTGTTGGAGATTCCGTCGAGCGAGTACTCGTAGGGAACCTTGGCGACGGAGTTGAGGGACTTCACGAGGCCCTTGGTCTCCGCACCGTATGAGGGGTTGGCTCCCGGTGAGAAGGGCTCGTGGGCCTTGCGTCCGTTCGGCAGGGCACCGGTCGCCTTTCCGTAGACCACGTTCGAAGTGATCGTCAGGATAGACGTCGTCGGCTCCGCGTTGCGGTAGGTGTGGTGCTTCTTGATCTTGCCGATGAAGGTCTTGAGCAGCCACTTTGCGATCTCGTCGGCGCGGTCGTCATCCTGACCGTAGCGCGGGAAGTCGCCCTCAATCTGGAAGTCGTATGCCATGTTCGGAGCGGTTCCGATAACCTTGGTCTTGTCCTTCTTGTCGTGAATCTGGATGTCGCGGCGCAGGACCTTGACCTTGGCGTACTTGATGGCGGACAGGGAGTCAACCACGTGGCTGAATCCGGCAATACCCGTCGCGAAGGTGCGGCGCACGTTCGTGTCGATCAGGGCAAGCTCGGCTGCCTCGTAGTAGTACTTGTCGTGCATGTAGTGAATCGCGTTGAGCGTGTTCACGTACAGGCCGGCGAGCCAGTCCAGCATGACATCGTACTTGTGCATGACCTCGTCGTAGTCCAGGTACTCGGAAGTAATCGGGGCAAGCTCCGGTCCGACCTGAACGCCGGGGGTAAGTCCGGCTTCCTCGTCCTTTCCGCCGTTGATCGCGTAGAGGAGGGCCTTGGCGAGGTTGGCGCGTGCTCCGAAGAACTGGAGCTCCTTTCCGGTCTGCGTCGCGGAAACGCAGCAGCAGATGGAGTAGTCGTCACCCCAGACAGGGCGCATGATGTCGTCGTTCTCGTACTGGATGGAAGAGGTGTCCACGGAAATCTTCGCAGCATACTTGCGGAAGGTCTTGGGCAGCCGCTTGGAGTAGAGGACCGTGATGTTGGGCTCCGGTGAGGGGCCCATGTTCTCGAGCGTGTGCAGGAAGCGGAAGTCGTTCTTGGTGACCATGGAGCGACCGTCCTGTCCAAGGCCAGCGACCTCGAGCGTCGCCCAGATGGGGTCGCCGGAGAAGAGCTGGTTGTAGCTCTCGATGCGGGCAAAGCGGACCATGCGGAACTTCATGACGATGTGATCGACGAGCTCCTGGGCCTGCTCCTCGGTGAGGATGCCGTTCTTGATGTCGCGCTGGATGTAGATGTCCAGGAAGGTAGAGATGCGGCCGACGGACATGGCCGCGCCGTTCTGCGTCTTGATGGCGGCAAGGTAGCCGAAGTAGAGCCACTGGAAGGCCTCGGCGGCGTTCTTGGCGGGCTTGGAGATGTCGTAGCCGTAGGATGCGGCCATTTCCTTGATTTGTCCGAGGGCCTTGATCTGCTCGGCGACTTCCTCGCGCAGGCGGATCACGTCATCGGTCATCGTTCCGTCACCGATGTTGTCGAAGTCCTTCTTCTTGGACGCGATGAGGAAATCGATTCCGTAGAGGGCGACGCGGCGGTAGTCGCCGACGATGCGTCCGCGGCCGTAGGTGTCCGGCAGACCGGTCAGGATATGGGCCGAGCGGGCCTTGCGGATCTCGGGTGAGTAGACCTGGAAGACCGCGTCGGAGTGGGTCTTGTGCCAGTCGGTGAAGACCTTGTGAATCTCCGCGTTGGGCTTGTAGCCGTACATCTCGCAGGACTGCTCCGCCATGCGGATTCCGCCGAAGGGCATGAAGGCCCTCTTGAGGGGCTTGTCAGTCTGGAGACCGACGACCTTCTCCAGGTTCTTCTTGGAACCGTCGGCAAAGATGTAGCCGGGCTTGTGGGAGGTAATCGTTGAAACGATGTCTGTGTCCAGATCGAGGACTCCTGACCTCTCCTTTCCGTCAAGTCCCGTACACTTCTTGTTATGCTCTTCCTTCTGCAGGCGCTGAAGCTCGCCGAAGAGCTCCTTCGTCGCCGCAGTCGGCCCCGCGAGGAACGAACTGTCCCCGTCGTAAGGCGTGTAATTCAGCTGGATAAATTCGCGGACATTAACTTCGTCCTGCCAAAGCCTACCGGTCTTAAAACCGTTCCACTCTTCTCTCTGGACCATCTTAAACCTCTTATATGATGTTAGATTGAATGCCAAGGGGCAAGCCCCTCCAGCGATACAAACTACTGCAAATGACCTGCCCTAAATATAGAACAAGACAAATAATTATTCAAGCCTTTTCGCCACAAACACACAATAAATAGCGGAATTTTAGCAAAAAAACCAATAACGACACTATAACTAGTACTATTACTGGTAACTCTTGAAATCCTGCACGATGCTTATCGCCGACCGCACCTCGCAGGTCGGCAGAATCCGCGCCGCCGTCTGAACCGCACGCTCCGCGAGCCCCTGGGAGTCCGCCACGCCCATCAGGGTGACCACGTTCCCTTCTATGGAAGCGCGCAGGAAGTTGATGTTGATATGGAAGTCGAATATCAGCTGGTTGACCAGGCGCTGGCCTTTGAGCCGCTGCTCCACCTCCTCCTTGCCCTCCGCCTCTTTTTTGGCGGTGATGTGTATCTTGATCAGGGCTTCGATCAGGCTGACCGCCTCATCTATCGAGAGGATGCTCGTGTTCAGAGTCGCCAGGAAGTGCTGGGGGTCACTGTTGGAGATGTTGAAGAAGCTCTTGTGGAATCCATCCCGGTTGTTCGCGCTCTCGTCAATCCGCTGCTGGGCCTGCTTGTCGTTCCAGCTGAACTCCTTCTTGAGCCGCTCCAAGCGGACGCCGTCATTGGAGACAAAGCGGAGGGCCACCAGGTTGGGGACGTTCTCAAGAATCGCGAATGCCCCGCGCCCGATGAGGATGCAGTTGCCCTTGGAGGCAGCCTCAAGCTCGGCATACTGCAGGTAGTTCAGGTATTCGTCCCTGTCCTTCACAAGGCTTGCAAAGAAGCCCGGCTTCCTCTCGTCGTACTTGGAGAGCTTCTCCTGGGGGAAGCCCAGCTCGACGATTCTCTTCTCTATCTGCTTCCTGTCGATGAACGAGTAGCCGATTTTCTTTGCGAGCGCGGTCGCAATCTCGTCGCCCAGTGCGGCCACCTGCCGCGAAATGGAGATGATAGCCATAGCAAGTCCTCCTTAATCCTTTCTTCCATTATAACACCCTTTCTGCGAACTGGCAAAGGAAAAATCCGCCGGAAAGTTGGCTATCATTTGAAATTGCTGGCTACACTTTCCCATTGACAACACGACAAAACGCTTAAGCCTCGCGTGACAAAACGTTAGAGCTTCACGTGAGAAAATGCTTAAGCTTCACGTGACAAAACGCTTAAGCTTCACGTGACAAAACGCTTAAGCTTCACGTAGCATTGTGCGTCCGTGACTTTTGCGACTGCCTCGATTGTATCTCTCCTACAAGGGAGATTTGTACGATTTTTTCCTACAGCCTTGCTATATCCTCGGTGGAAAGGCCGGTCGCTGCAGCTATTTGCTCACGGGTCAGAACCCCCATCGCCAAGAGATTTCGGGCAGTAGACCGAGCTTTCGCAGTC
>JAFSSU010000077.1 GCA_017450845.1 Treponema sp. | reverse complement strand
ATTCTCATTCGTTTCGGTTATAGTGGTCATGGCAGAATTACCCCTTTCTGGTGTTTTGGCACATTTATTATACCATATTTAGGGGGATTCTGCCTTATTCTTTATGGCTCAATCCTCTTTTTACATGTGGGAAGTTTGAGAATAACTCCGCAAACACCGCCGCCAGCCCAAAGGCCTGAATTAGCTGCATTTACGATAGCATCTGCTGGAATTGCAGTTATTCCTTTCTGTTGAATTGTAATTGAACTCATTGTTTCTTCCCCTTTTCAATAATCTTACTCCACTCCCTGTCGCAAATAAAACGACAGGGTACAAAAATTGGCTCCTCATGATTTCCCCCTTCCGTAGTCGGCCCTTTAAAAAAGCCTTTCCGTAGAGCCAGCCTGTGCCCGCTGGCAGGGTGGGGAGGAAGGACGGCGTACCCGGCCGCGCACCTATCGTGCATCACGGACGAGCCCACGCCTAATTTCTTCCATAATTATAGACCTCTGTTGTGGGAATGTCAAACACTCCGGCTGTTCAGGTCGGGCAGGCTTAGCGCCTGTTTTGGGCGGGCAGGAAGCCTTGTCTTCTGCTGGAGATTGGCTGGGCAGCAGGCAAAAGACGCCTGATTCTGTTGTAAAAGCCACTTGGACAGTAAGAAAAATTAATGTAATAGGTCTTTTTTCATTGTGTAACAGGTCTGTTTACGTCCTGTAACTAGCCTGTTTACGGCTTGGAAGTAGTCTTGGTCTGTTCGTTTTGATGTGCACATTTACCGTGTGTTTTCCTGTCGGAAACCTGGACAGTATGCTGAATAATGAGAAAAAAGGCAAGGGGCTGGTTTATTTTGTGCTCACTATTTGATATAATAGAGTATTGCCTTTAGGAGGGAGCCACATGGCGGTTGAAGACGAATATTCATACTTGGAGCTTTTGGGCAGGAAGCTTGACGCGAAGCAGATGGCGGCCTGCTGCAGGACGGAGAACACGATTGTCGCTGCGGGTGCCGGGTCAGGGAAAACCCAGGTCCTTGCGACCCGCTTCGCATGGCTCGTTATGTCAGAGGGCATCCCCGTCTCCCAAATCCTGACGCTGACCTTCACGCGCAAGGCCGCCGCCGAGATGTACCAGAGGATTTACCAGACACTCTCGTTCTTCGCGGGCAACGATGATACCCCCGCCCTTGAGCGCGAGCGGGCCGCTCAGGCTGTCAGGGACTTCTCCGAGTCCCACATACAGACGCTTGACTCGTACCGCTCTGGCATCGTCAGGCAGGCGGCCAACCGCTACGGAATCCGTCCCGACTTCGGCTCTGATGACGGCAAGCTGGACTTGTCCCTGCTTGCCCTGGAGTTCGTCATGCAGAAGCTTGATGGAGGAAGCGACGGGGAGACGAAGGCAATCAGGCATTTTGCCGGAACGACCGGGATGCAGGACTTTGCCGAGAGCTTTATTGCCGCCCCGGTCAGCACATACGCCTCTCTTGCGACCGGAGATGGCTACTTTTCTTCCATGCTGCCCCGGCAGATGGCATTCGCCACGGAACGCTTGAACGGGCTTGCGGCAAAGCTTCCTGATGTCCTCGATGATGCCGGCACGCGGCTCAAGGGGAAGGGAATCGATGCCATCGCCGCCCTTGAGGATCTCTCTGGCACAAGGCTCCCGGCTGGCGGGGACAATCTTACGGTCGTTAGTTCCGTCCTCGCTGCCTGCGCCGACCTCCTGCCGCTCGTGGAGACTGCGGACGGAAAGCCCCGGGCCAAGTTCGAGGATCTGGATGCCGTCCTCTCCGGCCTGTATGAGCTTGCCTGCTATATGGAAGAATACCCGTATATATGCGGATTGTACCGCCTGCTCGACGAGTTCACCGGGCAGCTGAACAAGCAGAAACGGCTTTCCGGCATGCTCTCGTTCAAGGACATCGCGGACATGGCCATGAAAGTCCTGATCGAGCAGGAGGACATACGTAAGCAGGAGAAGGCCGCCTACAGCAAGA
The DNA here is from genome assembly GCA_017450845.1 of Treponema sp. Classification (GTDB taxonomy): domain Bacteria; phylum Spirochaetota; class Spirochaetia; order Treponematales; family Treponemataceae; genus Treponema_D. The sequence continues at coordinate 3,165 of JAFSSU010000077.1, read as the reverse complement.
TAATGATAGACGAGTTCCAGGACAACAACGGGCGCGACCGCGACCTCCTCTTCCTCCTGTCGGAGAAAGAGGACTCCTTTGTCCGGCCCGTCCCTGGCGACGCGGACTCCTTGCACCGGGTCCTGAAGGGTAACATAGTCAGTGACAAGCTTTTCTTTGTCGGCGACGAGAAGCAGTCCATCTATCGCTTCCGTGGGGCGGACGTCTCCGTCTTCAACGAGCTCAAGGATGACCTTGGGAGCGAGCCGCTCCAGATGAACAACAACTACCGGTCGTCATCCGAGCTTCTTTCCTTCTTCAACCAGCTTTTCGGCGGCTTCCTGCCTGCGGGCCAGGACAGCACGGGGAGCTTCGTCTTCAACCGGGAGAGCGGCAATCTCTTTGAGGCAAGCTATCCGTCGGTAGCCCAGGCCTCCAAGGTGGACTTCCAGACCCATGAGGAGCTTGCCTTGCCTCCGCTGACGGAAGGAAACAGCCGGGCCCATGCATGCATGTTCAACAGCGCCTTGCTCGACGATGACAATCTTCTTGCTGCGCAGGACCAGATTGCCTATTTCGTCGCCAAGAAGATAAAGGAGTCCTACAGCTCTGTCCCGGGAAGCAAGTATTCTGACTTCGCGGTGCTGGACCGCTCTCGTACCAACCGGACGGCCCTCATACGATGGCTGAACGCGTTCGGAATTCCCTATTCGCTTGATCAGCAGGGCTCTCTGTTCCAGGAGGCCCCGGTCAACGACATCTATGCCATGCTCCGCCTCTGCGTCTACCCGTCGGACAAGAAAGCCTTTGCCACTGTCCTTGCCTCTCCCTTCGTCGGCCTGGGCGATGCGGCATGCCAGCTTGTCCTTGCCGGCTATACGGAGGGCAATCTGTGGCATGCTTTTTCCCCGGAGATGGATGAGCTTGTCAAGGCCGGGCTTACCCCGGAGGACTACGGGCGTTACAAGGAGGCCGGAGAGCGTTTCGCCTCCTTCCGCGAGGAGGCCCTGCGGGAGAAAATCACGAGGACCCTGGACAGGCTCTGGAACGGGACCGGCTACCGTTACAACCTGATGACAGGACGGATTGAGAACCTTCTTTCCGAGCATTTTGATTTGCTTTTCGAGATGGCGCGGCAGAGCGATGAGGCCGGGAAGTCCCTCGCATGGTTCGTCGATCAGCTGGGGGCAATCCGCGACAAGAGGCCCGGCTTCTTCAAGGTGGACCTGGATGAGGACATATCCAACGTGGAGTACCCCGTCGAGAAGGCGGACAGCGTTTCCGTGATGACGATTCACAAGAGCAAGGGCCTGCAGTTCCGTCATGTCTTCGTGCTGGGCTGCTGCGGGAGCGTTGCCGCCGAGAGGACCGGGGATTTCTTCTCTGACGACGAGCTGGGCCTTTCCGTCAAGCTGAAATCTTCCGGCAGCAACCCCTTCTTTGAGCGGAAGCGGGATGTGCTGAATCAGATGGCGGCCGAGGAATTCAAGCGGGTCTTCTATGTCGCCGTCACCCGCGCGGAGGAGGATGTGTATATCGTCGGAGACTGGAAGGAAACCAAAACTGAGAAGGACATAAACGATCTTCCGATGATGCAGCGGATTATCTGCTCATACTACGATGGGGCAAAGTCAGCGGGCTTTCCGACCGGCAAGGATGTCTTTGTTTCCGGTGCCCCCTTCTTCTTCCAGTCAATCGCTCCTGTCAGCAAAAAAGAAGCCTTTGCAGGAAGAGGTGACGGGGGGGATGTGAACGAGATCGTGCGGAAAGCGGGGGCTGTCTTTGCGGGCGAGCCTTCCGTCGCGTTCGGGAAGCCAGATTCAGACAGGAAAACCCCGCATTCCCTTGAGATTGCCGGCAAGCCTGAGACGGCGGAAGGAAAGAACCTGTATCCGCAGCTTTCTTCCCTGCTGAAAAAACACGGGGAACATGACGAGTTCGACGATGAGGACACCCTTGAGATGGAGGATGACTCTGTCCTTCCCGGCGAGTTCGGGCCGGCGAGCTTCGGTTCGATCGCGCACAGTTACCTTGAGGCCGCTGCATGCGGGATTCCTTTGTCCGTGTTCAAGCCTGACGGAAGGCTCGGAAGGCTTCTCAAGGACCTGGGAAAGGAAGATGAGCGCGAGGTCTGTGATGCATGCTCTTCCATGGTGACCCGCTTCTTTGACTCTGATTTGGGAAGGGCTTTCCGCGTGGCAAAGGATGCAGGACGTCTTGCCCGGGCCGAGTATGAGTTCAGGATGTTCAAGGACGGCATTTTCTATACCGGGAGCATAGACCTCCTTTTTGAGGAAGCCGGGCTGGACGGACGGCCCCTGTATACGATTGTTGATTACAAGACCGATTCCGTCGTCAACCGAGAGCGTTACCGCCCGCAGCTGGAGTGCTACCGGGAGGCCGTCGCCGCGATGTACGGCGTGGACATCTCGCAGATACGCATATATCTCTACTTCCTCCGCTTTGATCAGGCCGTGGAGCTGTAAGGGCAGTGGCCACTTGGGATAGAGGCTACAGGCTGGAAAATGGCCTGGAAGAGGGAATTCTGACCCGTCCCGGATTGCAATGCAGTCCGGGATTTTTTTGCCCGCCGGGACCGCCCTGTCAAACAAGACGGAATTCTTTCGTGTACCGGTCGGAATTCTTTTGTGTACCGGTCGGAATTCTTTCGTGTACCGACCGGAATTCTTTTGTGTACCGACTGGAATTCTTTCGTGTACCGGTCGGAATTCTTTTGTGTACCGGTCGGAATTCTTTTGTGTACCGACCGGAATTCTTTCGTGTACCGGTCGGAATTCTTTCGTGTACCGACCAGTATTCTTTTGCATGCCGGTCGTGACCGGGACATTCAAGCTTGCCGGGCATTTCTCATGTGTGGGCGCGGAGCTTCTGGACTTTTCCTGTATCGCCAACGCGGGAAAGAACACGAATTTCGGCCTTGGTCAGCTGGACTTCCGGGCGAAGTGGGAGTAGGACTGGCGGGAATTCCGTTCCGCCCAAAGGAAACGCCAAACACTACTGCAAACTTGGCTCTGTTATGGCGAAAGTTTGCGGTACTAAGCCTCAAAGCCTGTCCGCAGAGTGAGAGCGGATCCGGACATGTGTTTGGGGGTACGAATCCCACCCCTTGACAAAATGAGAAATAACACGATATTCTTCTTGTTGAAGACTATCTTAAAGCTTCTT
>JAFSSU010000076.1 GCA_017450845.1 Treponema sp. | reverse complement strand
GGGAACATCGGTTTCCAGACCGTGCGGAACGGCAAATATATAGACAAGAGCGGCCTCATCGCCCTTGTGAACGCAAGCCTTTGCACGGTGAACAAGCTGACGCTCGTCTCCCGCCCGCGAAGGTTCGGCAAATCCCTCGCGGCGAAGATGCTCTGTGCTTATTATGACCGGACCGTTGACTCCTCCCCATTGTTCGACGACCTTGCCATAGCCCAGGACGGATCATACAAGAGGCACCTGAACCAGTACAATGTCCTGCTCCTCGACATAACGGCATTCTCCCTCGATGCCCCCAGAGCCGAGAGGCTGCCGGAGGCAATACAGGAGCAGGTGGGAGAAGAAATCAAGAAACTCTTTCCCGGAGCAGATTCATCCACATCGTTCACGGGCAGGCTCGCGGACATCGTGGAATCCACGGGCCGCCAGTTCATCGCCGTCATCGACGAATGGGATGCCCCCATCCGCGACAGGTCCGTCACGGAGGCAACCAAGAAGAAATACCTGGAATTCCTCCGCAGCTTGTTCAAGAACCAGAACGTCACGGACAAGGTTTTTGCCGGGGCCTACATGACGGGCATTCTCCCGGTCAAGAAGGACGGTTCCCAATCCGCAATCTCGGAATTCAGGGAATACCCGGTGACTGCTCCCGGAATCTTCGCCAAAAGCGTCGGGTTTACGGAAGAGGAAGTCCAAGGCCTGTGCAAGGAATTCAGCATAAACTTCGCGGATATGAAAAGATGGTATGACGGGTATTCTTTCCCGGGCACGCCTTCCATATACAACCCCAATTCAGTGATGAGGGCAATCGACAACCATGCCTTCGCCTCTTACTGGAAGCAAAGCTCCGCCACGGACAGCCTCCTGCACTACATCGGCATGGACTACAGCGGGATGTCCGACGCAGTTCGGAACCTGCTTGCAGGAAAATCAGTCGGCGTGAACATCCGTATGTTCCAGAACGACATAACGGAATTCCAGGGACTGGACGACGTGCTGACCCTCCTGATTCACTTCGGCTACCTGAGCTACGATCAGGAGAACGAGACCGCCCGCATTCCCAACGAGGAAATACGCATGGAATTCGAGGACTGCATCCGTCACGTCACGCTCCCCGAGACCGTCAGGCGGGTACGGGAGAGCGACGAGCTTATCCGCGCGACGATTGCCGGGGACGAGGAGGCCGTCGCGCGGCAGCTTGAAAAAATCCACGAGGAGGAGAGCAGCCCCCTTTTCTACAACAACGAGCAGACGCTGCGGGCGACCGTGAAACTCGCATACTTTGCCTACCGCGACGCATACATCCAGATGGAGGAGCTGCCCGGCGGCAAGGGATATGCCGACATCGTGTACTTCCCCAAGGCCGGCATCGGCTACCCCGCCCTCCTCATCGAGCTGAAGGCCGACGGGACTGACGCGGACGGCGCGATAGGGCAGATCAAGGCGAACAACTACCCCGCGGCCCTGAAAGCTTACGACGTTCCCATCCTTCTCGTCGGGATAAGCTACGACAAGAAGACGCGCAAGCACAGCTGCAGGATAGAGCTTCACGGAGACACTGACTAGCCCTTGACATTCTGACGGGTCAAGGGTAGTGTAGACTGAGTGGTAACCAATCCACATTCGCAATTCGTAAGGAGAATACCGATGAGCAAATACGCTGGAACACAGACCGAGAAGAACCTTCTCGCCGCATTCGCCGGAGAGAGCCAGGCCCGCAACAAGTACACCTACTTCGCCTCCGTCGCGAAGAAAGAGGGCTACGAGCAGATCGCGGACATCTTCCTGCACACGGCAGACAACGAGAAAGAGCACGCCAAGATGTGGTTCAAGGAGCTGGAGGGCATAGGCGACACCAAGGCCAACCTCGCGGCCGCCGCTGACGGCGAGAACTTCGAGTGGACCGACATGTACGAGGGCTTTGCCAAGACCGCCGAGGAGGAGGGCTTCAAGGCCCTGGCCGCCAAGTTCCGCGGCGTGGCGAAGATCGAGAAGAGGCACGAGGAGCGTTACCGCAAGCTGCTTGAGAACGTGGAGACCGCAAAGGTCTTCGAGAAGAGCGAGGTAAAGGTCTGGGAATGCCGCAACTGCGGCCACATCGTGGTCGGCACCAAGGCCCCGGAAGCCTGCCCCGTCTGCGCCCACCCGAAATCCTACTTCCAGGTGACGGACGTAAGCTTCGAGTAAACGGCAGAACAGCCTTAGATACACAAGAAGAGCCTGGCCCATACAGTGTATGAGCCGGGCTCTCTCTATTTGCGGATTGGCTCCGGCAAGCCGGCAGGCTGAGTCCGCCAAGCTGGCGTCAATGAAACAGCCAGTTCCTAGCCGAACAGGGCCTTGTGCAGGATTTTGACGACGCGGTCGGCCTCATCGTTGTTGACGATGAAGCTGATGTTCACCTTGCTGGCACCCTGGCTTATCATCTGGACGTTTATCCCCTCTTTCTCAAGGGCGGCGAAAGAAAGGGCGAGCGTCCCGCTTGAGCGGGAAGCGTCGCAGATTATCGTGACGATGGCCTTGTCCTTCTTGACGGCGACATCCCCTACCCGCTCCAGGTCGGGAAGCAGGCCGGACAGGTCCGTCTTGCCCGCGACGGTCAGCGAGACGGAGACCTCGGACGTCGCAATCACGTCAATGCTGATGTTCCACTTGAGGAACTGGTTGAAGATGTGGGCCAAGAAGCCCGCCGCACCCAGCATCCGGCTGGACTCTATGTCAATCAGGCTGATGTTCTTCACGCTCGTGATCGCCGTGACGAGGGGCCTCTCGCCCGAGTGCTTCTCCACGATGATGGAGCCGGGGCTCTTGATGTTGTAGCTGTTCTTGACGCGGACGGGGGTTCCCGTCTTGCGGCAGGGGAGCATGCTGCGGGGATGCAGGACCTGCGCCCCGAACATCGCCAGCTCCTGCGCCTCCTCGTATGTCACCTCGCTCACCGGGTGCGCGTCGGAGACGACGCGGGGATCGCTCGTCATGATTCCGTCCACGTCCTTCCAGGTCTGGATTTCGTCGGCCCCCATCGCCGCGCCGATGATCGTCGCGCTCAGGTCGCTACCGCCGCGTCCCAGGGTCGTGATAGTCCCCTTCTTGTCCTTGGCGATGAAGCCGGTGACGATCGGGACGGCCTTCTCGGAGCCGGACTTGTACGCGCCGAGTGCCTTGGGGATGTTCTGCCAGACCTCTTCCAGAAGCTCCGCCGCCATGTAGTTGGAGTCGCTGACGATTCCGATGTCCCAGGCATCGTAGAACTTCGCCTCCGTCCCCTCCTTGGCAAGGTAGGCGGCCATCATGCGGACGCTCATCCGCTCGCCGAAGGAGACCAGGTAGTCCCGCGTCCGCTTGGTCAGCTCGCGGAGCATGGAAATTCCCGTCAGCAATGTCTTGAGCTCGCCCAGAAGCTCCTGTATCGCGGGAACGTCCACGCCCAGCTCCCTCGCGGTGTCCAGGTGCAGCTTCTCCACGTTGCCTATGTCCACCTGTCCGCCCACGGCCTTATCCGCGGCCTCAAGCAGGTAGTCGGTCGTGTCGCCCATCGCGCTCAGGACTACGACGGGCCTTTCATCTTTATATGCCTGAATGATTTTGGCTACATGACGGATCCGCTCCGCATTGGCAACGGAGGAACCGCCGAATTTCATCACTATCATAATGCCGTCAATTATAGCGAAGCAGGCGTGGTTAAACAAGAGCGTGCAGTTATAAGATACAAGAGCGTGCAGTTATAAGATACAGGTGCGTGCAGTTATAAGATACGGCTGCGTGCAGTTATAAGATACGGCTGCGTGCACTTAGGACAGGCACAGGAATCCTACGCCCGTCCTCTTCCTTCCAATCGTATCCGGGGATCCAGCCACTGGACAACAAGGTCCACGAGGAAGTTGACGATGACGACGAGTGCTGCGATGTACAGCACGATGGTCTGGGCGAGGGGGAAGTCCCGGTAGCTGACGGCGGAAATCAGCAGGCGGCCCACGCCGGAGATGCCGAATACCTGCTCCACGATGATGCTCCCCGAGAAGATGCTGCCCGCTATCATCCCGAGCAGGGGGACGACAGCGACGACGGCATTCTTGAAGATGTGGCGCGTCAGCACTCGGAAAGACGAGCAGCCCCGGCTCCTCGCCGCCTTGACATAGGCCGCGGAGCTCTCTTCCCGGACGGCGGCGGCGAGGTACTTGGACAGGACGGCGACCTGCGGGAGGGCGACGGCGAGTGCGGGGAAAATCATGAAGCGGAAGAACGCGCCCGCGTCCTCGCCCGGGCTGACATAGCTCCCCGGCGTGAAGAGCCTGAGCCAGAGCCCGAACACCCAGATGAGCAGGAGCGAAAGGAAGAATCCCGGCAGCGAGATGCCGATGACGGAGAAGGCCCCTGCCGCCGCCCGGGCGACAGGATTCCTCGCCCTCCCGGAAAGCAGGCCCAGGGGAATCCCCAGGATGAAGACCAGGATGAAGGACATGAGCCCCAGCAGGGAGGTCAGCATGATGCGGGATCTCAGCAGGTCGGCGACGCTCCGGCTGTACTTGAGCGACACGCCGAAGTCGCCCCGGAAAATCCCCGCGAGCCAGCTGACGTACTGGGCAAGGAGGCTCCTGTCAGTCCCCATCTGATGCCTGAGGGCGGCAAGGCTCTCCTCGCTCGCCTCCGTGCCCAGGATAAGCATCGCGCTGTCGCCGGGTATCACGTGGAAAGCGAGGAAGACCGCCAGCGACACCAGGAAGAGGGTGAGCAGCAGTATGGCAAGCTTTCGGATGAAGTAAGCCATGCCCGCGCCGCTACTTGCTCTTCATGACGTACACGCCGTCCCACTTCTCAGGCAGGCCGTTCGCGATGTAGTCGTTGCAGCGGTCGATGAATGTGTCCGAGGACTTGTCGTCCGGGAAACAGGCCTTGGCCTGCTCGAAGAAGGCGAGGGCCTTCTTGATTTCCGCTATGTCCTTGGGCGCGTCGGGAGTGTCCCGCCCGTTCAGGTAAAGCCTCATTCCCTCGTTGAAAATCTGGGCCGCCTCTATCTGCTCGGGAGGCAGCTCTGACTTGAGTCCCAGGATGTTGTAGAGCTGGACGGGCTTCTTGACGTTGATGACCTGAACGCAGTCAAAGCAGCGGGACAGGAGCAGGCCCTGCTTCTCGCCCTTGTCGGCGGCGTTCCAGGTGGACTCCGAGCACATTATCCAGGAGCCGTAGGCCTTGTTCGTACCCTCAAGGCGGGAGGCGAGGTTGACGTTGTTGCCCATTATCGTGTAGTTGAGCTTCTTTACCGTGCCCATGTTCCCGACGACCATATATCCCGTGTTCAGGCCCACGCGGGAAAGCAGGGGGGCGGGGATGTCGTGGTCGGTGTAGAAGTGCTTCTGGTTGTACACGTCCTCGGCCTGCTTCATGCGGATTCCCGCGACGCAGGCGTTGAAGGCGTTGTACTCGTCATCGATAGGCGCGCCGAAGAAGGAGACTATCTCATCTCCGACGTACTTGTCTATCGTGCCCCGGTTGTCCATGATCGCGTCGCTCAGCAAGCCGAGGTAGACGTTCAGGATTTCGACCAGGCGGACGGCTCCGTTCTCCTCGCCCTCCTCGTTGTTGATCATCTCGGTGAAGCCCGAGAAGGACTTGACGTCGGAGAAGAGGGCGGTGATGTTCTTGTTCGCGCCTCCCAAGGACAGGTGGCTGGGGTCCTTGATGATCTGGCTTACGACCTCGGGTGAGACGTAGGCGTCGAATCCGCGCCGCAGGGTGTTCCTGTCGCGGGAGACGGCGATGAAGTTGATGACCGCCTGGACGATGTAGGTGACGAGCAGGAAGATGGCGGGGGCGAAGAGCGGGATGTAGACCCTGAAGAAATACATCAGGGCAATCATCACGGAAAGCGGAAGTATAATATAGAACAAACCGAAGATGTTCTTGCGTCCGTTGCTCTTGTCACGGCACCAGAAGCTTATCATGAAGGCGCACAGGAAAGCGAAGCCCAGTCCCAGCCATACCGGAATCGGGGTTATGAAGTCCCTCTGGATTATCGTGTTCATCACGTTGGCGTGGGTTCCCAGGTTGGGGTAACGCCGCTCGAAGGGGGTGACTCCCAGATCCGTCGAGGAGGTGGCCGTGTTTCCGATGAAGCAGAAAGAGCCCTTGAACTTGGAGGCCAGCCCCTCGTAATAGCTCATGAAGGTCTTGTAGTCGGTCTCAAGCCCGTCAAAGGCCCTGGCCATCTCTTCCGAAAGCTGGGCGATGCTGTCCGAGTTCTCCCCGTCGTCCAGGGATGCCAGCAGGGAAAGCACGCCGTCCTTGAAGCCTGCCTCGACGTACTGGCCGACCTTTCCGTAGAAATCCTTCCTGAGCGCGAAGTAGTCATCGTACTCCTCGGCCTGTATGCCGCCGCCTATGGCAAGCCCGTCCTCGTCGTAGCCCTTGCAGCGGCCCAGCATGTCGGCCTTCATATCGCCTATCTGCCGGTACTCGTCCAGAATCTCGCTCGCGGCGGTATAATATGGAAGATCCCAGCCCTCCTCGTCGGTCATGCGGATTCTCGTGACGTTGCTGAGGTTCTGGGAAATCCTCTCCTCCGCCCGGTCAAGCTCGTAGACGTATGCCGCGGAGACATGCTCCTTGAAGGATTTGTCGTACAGCTCGTGCGCCCAGTTGATCAGCATGCGGCCCTTCTCGTCCAGGGGAATGCGGATGTCCACCCTCTTGTCCTGGGAGGGCAGCTTGGCCCCGCGCAGGATGCAGGCGAATTCCTTGCGCTCCACGGACTGCACGTCCAGGTAGTTCAGGAGCGGCCTGAGGGCGAGCTGGCCCACGTAGTAGTCCTTGTCCGCCCCGTGGGACTGCCAGACATCCCCTTCCTTGGACCAGAAGAACTTCTTGTCAGGATCCAGATGGTGGAAGAGCTCTACCCGGCGGCGGCTTCCGTCGCTGTCAACGATAACGTTCGTGGCCCCGGCTCCCTTGGCGGCGCGGAGGAATGTGTAGCGGGCAGGATAAAAGCCGCGGTAGGACTGCTGCTCCAGCATGGAGGCGGCGTTGCCGGCCTCGATGAGGCCGTCGGGGTCGTCCAGCCCTGTCAAAAGGAAGTGGGCGGCGGCCCAGTCGCGGGCCTCGACGAACTGCCGGTACTCCTCGGTCATCTCGGAGTCCGGCAGGCTGTCCGGCGTGTCCAGGTCGTATGACATGCCCGCGTTCACCGTCATCCATGAGTTTCCGAAGAACTGCAGGGCGCGGGCCAGGTACTCGTCGTTGTCGCGGGCAATCGAAGAGGCCGCAGCCCTGACCCCCTCAAGCGAGGCTCCGACGTACTCGCCCATCTGCCCGGAAATCTCCGCGAGCTCCTCCGGGGAGTACATGCCGGAAGCCGCCGCATCGGCGAACTGCCCCATGATGGCCCCGAGGTTCTGCCGTGCCGTCTCAATCGACTCGTCAACCAGGCTGTCCGCATTGGAGACGAGGGCCATGCCTGACTTCTGCAGGTACTCAATATCGAACACGATGTCGGATGCCCCGAATTCCTTCATCCTGAGGAGGATATCCGCCACTATGTCGCGGCTCCAGGGCCACACACCGACATCATCTATGGAAAGGTCGTCAATGTCTATGAGAAGTATCTCATCGGTCTTGTCAACGGGCCGGCCCGCGCGGACCTCAATGTCGTACAAGCGGTACTCCATGCCCTCGAAGAAGCCCCAGAAGGCCAGGAAACCGCACACAATCACGACGATGAAGGGAACGAAGAGGTCCATCCTCTTCTTGAAGAAGCCCTTCTTGCCGGAAACCGCGCTCTCCATCTCTCCTTTTTTCGCTTTTTTCTCTTTCTTTTCCTTACGGTTTTTCTTTTTCAAAACCAGCTCCTGTATCTCGCTTTTACTTTTTTGCCCCGATTCCTTCCATTATACTCCATAAGCGGATTATTTTAAAGGGCTCAGCCCCCAAGATTTTTCTTCCGCGGAATATTGCATTTTATCGGAGTATTTGCTAGAATGGTAGGCGGGTGTGGGATAAAAAGAGAGCTGTATGAGGCGATTGTTTTTGACTGGTCTGCTGTGTGTCCTGGGCGTATGCTCCTGGGCCCAGTCGGCGGACAGGATAATGGATATATTGAACTCTGATACCGTCACCTACGGGCAGGCGAGCTACCTTGCGGCCACTTATCTTGGTCTTGTCAGCGATGAGGCCAGCGGCGGGGAGGCGATGTCCGCACTCATTGACAATGGCATAGTGAAAGCGAAGCACATGGGGGACAGCGAGACGGCGATTCCCCTCGCGAATTTCTGCTACATCTGCTGCGGGGCATGGTATGTCGTGGACAGCATAAGCTTCTGCACCTTCAAAAACCCTTATTATGCCTGGAAAGAGCTGAAGGCATTCAAGTATATTCCCTCGCAGTACACCAAGGACAGGATTATCACGGGCCCGGAAGCCCTGAACATAGTGACGAGGTGCATCGAACATCACGAAAGGGACAGTGAGGAACGGAGAATCCGTGACTTTATAAATGAGCAAGAAAAATTAAATGAAAAGTATAAGTAAAATAGTTTTAGCAGCACTCCTGTTCCTCCCCGCTCCCGC
>JAFSSU010000075.1 GCA_017450845.1 Treponema sp. | reverse complement strand
CTCTTCCATCCTATTTTTTACGACTTCGCCCATTCCATAATCTTCTTTGGCATCATTTCCTTCTGCTTCCCCATATATCATTGCAACAGTCTGATGAAACGAATTTTCAGATACCATAGACCTGTCTGTATCAATGAGAAATCCAATATCAACAAGTTTATTAAAATAGCTATCATAATGATATACATATATACCATCTATCTTGTCATCTTTCTGTCCAAGATAATAGCCATCGTCAGAATAGGATTCGCTTTTCCCGTCCGAATCCGTGTACTTAATCGGGTTGTTCCCCGCGTAGTGGTACAAATGGCAGTTTGTCAGGGGAAGCGGAATTGAATTCTGTACGGAAAGAGCCGTAATGTTTTTCATTTTTCTGTCACATTCTGATTGCGGACACGCTCCGAAAGCTACTTTATCACAAGGGGGCGTTTCTTCAATGGCAACGCCTACTGCACCCATATCTCGCTGTCGTCGCGGCCCTTGACGCGCATCTCGCCCGCTTCCCAGGCGCGGCGCAGATCGGCGAAGAACTGGGAGGTGACGCGCTCGCTCTCGCTCTTGAGCAGGAACTCGGTGATGGACTCCTCGTCCAGCACGCTCTCCGCCCGTCGTTTGGACAGGTTGGAAAGGATTTTGTCCCGGAATTCGGGCTTCTTGCCCTTTATGAGAATCGCAATCGTCTTGTCGTCCATGTCATGCAGCTTGTTCTGCAGGTAGCGGTCCTCCGCGTTCACCAGGTCGTCCTCGGTGAAAAGCCTCCTGCGTATGTCCGCGCCCAGTTCCGGATCCTCGCCGGACAGGGCCGCGATCAGGTTGGATTCCGTAGACGGGTCCATCCGCTTGAGAATCTGCGCGAGGACGTTCTTGCCGTCCAGCGACTGGGAGACCTCGGTGTTCTGGGAGAGCATTTTCTCGTACAGGCTCTTGCTGACGCTCTCCATGACCTGGGGGGCTACGTTCTTCATCTTGACCAGGCGGATGACGACCGCGCTCTTGCTCTTGTCGTCCATCTCCTTTATGACGGCGGCGGCTTTCTTGGGCTCTATCTGGGACAGGACGAGGGCCTGAACCTGCTCGCTCTCCCCGTTCAAAAGGACACCTATGCGGTCAGCTCCCGCCTCGGACAGGAAGTCGAAGGGCCTGCCGTTGGGGTACTGGATGACCCGGCCAAGGATTTCCTCCCCCTTCTTCTCCCCGTAGGCTTTGGTAAGTATGGTGCGGGCCGTGTCTATGCCGCCCTCCTCGCGGGCTTTGTCCAAGAGGGACTCGAACTCCTTGAGTATCTGCTCGGCCTCATCCTTGGGCACGGACCGGATGGAGGCAATCTCCGGCATAATCTTCTCTATCTGCTCCTCGCCGAGCTGGGGGATTATCTTGGCGGCCTCGTCCACGCCGATGATGACGAGGAACTTGGCGACCCTGCGGTATATGCTCTCCCTGCCGTCAGCCTCCCTGGGCTGTTCCGGGACCTTTATCAGCGATCCTTCGGTCAAGGGCCTGGCGGCTTTCCTCACGTCCTCGTCCGTGGGCCTGGCCGGGGTCTTTCCGTACCAGATGCCCGTCCTGGCGGCAATCTTTGCCTCCTCCAGGTTCTTGCGGTCGGCCTCCTCCTGCCCCAGGATCTCGCCTATGCGGCTGTTCACCTTCTCAAAAATGGGCTTGTGCACGAGGGGCTTCCTGCCTGGCTCCTCCTGTCCCCGGTTCCCATCGGGCTGGCGGCTCAGCTTCTCAAAAGCAGGCTTGCGGACGGCGGGCTCATCATCAGAGGCCTTCTTGTAGGCATCGAGCATATAATCGTTCAGCTTCATACAATCTTATTTTATGACAAATACCGCCTTGTTTCAAGAACTGTTCTGGAGGTGAGATTCGGCTGTGTGCAGGCGGAAGAAAAGCCGCACACGGACGGGTGAATGGCCGCGTGAGGACGGCGGCGAAGGGCGTCACACCCTCACGAACTTGCTCTCGAAGTCCGAGAGGGAGATGGGCTGGGAGAAGTAATAACCCTGGAAGAGGTCGCTTCCGATCTCCATAAGGAACTTCAGCTGGTCCTCGTTCTCCACGCCCTCGGTGACGACGGTGATGCCCAGCTCCTTGGCAAGGCCGACGACCTGCTTGATGATTATCCGGCTCCGGTCCACGTCCTTGGCCCGGTAGAGGAAGAGCATGTCGATTTTAAGCACGTCAACCTTGATGTCCTTGAGCATGTTGAGAGAGGAATAACCTGACCCGAAGTCGTCCATCTCCACATGGAAGCCCGCCGCGCGCAGGCGGTCTATGAGGACAAAGCGGCGGTCCGAGTCCGTTATCATCGCGGTCTCGGTTATCTCCAGCTTGAGCCGCTCCGGGGGGATGTCGTACATCCTGACCAGATTGACGAAGGTCTGGTACACATCTATATAGAAGAAATCCCGCGGGGAGATGTTGACGGAGATGTAGAGGTCGTTTATTCCCTGGGTCTGCCACATGTTCAGGACCCGGCACGCCTCCTCCCAGATGAAGAGGTCCAGCTTGACGATGAGCCCGTTCTTCTCGAAGGTGCCGATGAACCAGGCGGGGGGGAGCAGGCCCTCGGTCGGATGCTGCCAGCGTATGAGCGCCTCCGCCCCGCAGACCTTCAGATTCCTGTCAGCCTGTGGCTGCAGGAACATCTCGAACTGCTTCTTCTCCAGGGCCTCGTCCAGCTCGCCGATAATCTTGTTCTCCCAGAGGTGGCTCTTGCGCATGGAGTCATCGTACTTGACGCTGAAGACCTCGTAGCTGTCCTTTATGCTCTCTATCGCGAGGTTTGCCCGGTCGAACATCGTCACGACATCCATGCCGGGGTCGGTCACCTCGAAAATCCCCATGTGGACGAAGATCGGGAAGTTCTTGGTCTCAATGACGGCGTTGAGCTCCTTCTCCCTTCTCTGGAACTCCCTCTTGAAATGCTCCGGATCCTTTGTCAGGACGGCGAACCTGTCCACACCGACCCTGCCGAACACCCCGTCAAGCCCGCCCGGCCCGGCCTCCTCGTCCATCTCGGTTCCCGTGTCGGCGCGGACGATTTCCTTGATTATCTCCGCGCAGGCGACCAGGATTCTGTCGCCCATCTTCTTGCCGAAGAGGTCATTGATGAACTTGAAGCCCTTTATGTCCGTGACGATGATGTACCAGCCTGCCCCGTCCATCTTGAGCCTGCCGCTGATGCTCTGCGCCAGGTACTCCATGTTGTACATGCCGGTCAAGCTGTCGTGGGTCGCCTTGTAGAAGGCCTCGTTGAAGGAGTTCACCTCCTTGGTGCAGTCCCTTATATGGAAGAAAGACCCCTCTGACACGGAGCCGTGATAGAGGGTGTGGTAGGTGAACTCGAAGTGCAGCTTCTTTCCGTTCCTGATTTTGGAGCAGACTGCGGAGAAGCTTGGGGATGAGGAGTCAAAGCCCTTGTCGTCCAGCCAGTCGGCGACGACCTCCCGGAATTCGCCCAGGTTCTTGACCTTGTAGCCGAAGGCCCTGAGCGCGCTCGTGTTGGCGTAGATGCACTTGCCGTCCACGTCGAAGAATATCAGCATGTCCTCGCTCGAGTCCTCTATGCGGGCGAGAATCTTGTTTATGAGGTTGTTGGGCTTGTACTTCGTCGTGAAGTAGAGCAGGAGGACGCAGGCGACCGCATATCCGATGATGGACAGGTCCACCGGGCTCTTGTTCAGAACGAAGAAGGCATCCCAGACCACGGTGACCAGGAAGCTCACCAGGACCGACAGGTAACGGCTCCAGTAGACCGGCGGGGTCCTCGCTATCTTAACCGCCAGGGTGGCGAAGATGGAGGCCGCAAGCAGGTAGGAGTAGACGATATGTATATGGAAGTAAATCTTCTTTTCCGTTATGAAATAAGGGCCGGCACCGTTCCAGTCCGTCGCCCGGCAGACAAAGGCCAGGCCGGAGCTGAAGTTAAACAGGAACATGATGGAGTCCATAGCCGCGACCAGCATCAGGGCGGCTTCCAGCATGACGATACCGCTCTTGACATCATGCCTGATGAGCGAGGTGTAGGAGAAGCAGAAGCTGAGCAGGAATATCAGGATCCAGTTGACGCTGCCATAGAAGACGGCGTAGGCCAGGCTGGCAATGGAGACGGAGGTAGTCGCGGCGATGAACACATGGGCCAAAACGGCAATGCTGGCTGCAACTATCGCGCCGCCGAGCCTGGAGAAACTGCTGCCGTTGCTCTTTTTGGCCTGAATCAGGCACAGAACGAGCATGAGGTCAACCAGAAGGAAGACCGCCGCAAAGAACACTTTCATAATTGGATTAATTATAACAGCTTTTCCTTCTTTTTTCCATAAAAATATGAGAATTCCTGCCGAATTCCACCCTACAGCTCGTCTGTCCCGATGTGGTAGACCGAGGAGCAGTTGCGGCAGACCAGCTCCAGGGGCTCCCCCTTCCGCCTGATGTCATCCAGCTCCGCCTGTGGCAGGGCGCGGACATGGCGGAGGAAAAGCTCCTTGGAGCAGGGGCAGTCGTAGACGACGCTCCGGTGAAGGGCGACGACGGGCGAGAATTCCTTGAAGACCAGCGACAGGTAGTCCTCCGTCCCCTTGCCCTCGCTGAACCAGCTGCCTATAGAAGGCTTGCTCGTGCAGCGCTCCTCCAGCCTGGACAAAAGCTCCTCGTCCGCGCTGATATCCGGGGAGGATGACAGCTGGCTGCCCTTCCGCGCCACTCCCTTGTAGCTGCCGCCGGTCTCCGGCATGACCTGGAGGAATATTCCACCCGCACCGATAATCCGTCCCTGTCTGTCCATTTGGATTGATGTCGTGAGGGCGGTCTTTATCTGCTCGCTGCGGTCAAAGTAGAACACCAGGTCGTCCGCGATGTTCCCGGTCGTGTTGACGGAGCTGGTCTGCGGGTATTTGTCGCCGGGGCGGACGGTCTGCACGGTCATAATCCCCTCGCCGCCGAGGAAGGGCTTCATGTCCCAGCCCTCAAGAGGCTTGTCCAGGGGGATGCTGTCCGCAAGCAGGCAGCCCCTGACCCAGCCGGCGGAATCGGCCTCCACGCTGAAACCCTTGGCGGGGGAGTCCTCAACCTCGTAGCGCAGGCTGACGTGCTCCCGCCCCTTCATGACGGCGGGAATCAGCAGGGCGGCGGACAGGCATGCCTGCCCCAGTATGTAGCTTTCCAGTATTCCCGGTGTCCCTCCGGCGGACTGCCATGACGCGGAATGCTGCGCCCGCATCTGGTTGACCAGGTGGGTCCCGTGGAAGAGCGCGCCCCGGAAGCGTCCGTCCGCCATGGTGAAATGAATCATGTCATCCGCGGGGAGTGCCCGCAGGAACTCCTGAAGCTCCGTGTCCTGAATCTCTGCCTTTATCATCGGTATATCCCCCTGTCCCTCTGCCTAGCGCAATTTCCTGAAAATCTTCTCAAGCACGCCGTTGAACTCGTCCGTGGAGTAGCGCAGGTGCTTCAGGAAGGAGTTGTCCTCCAGGGACCCCAGGACGGTGTCCCGCTCCTTCTTGTTCCTGAACGTTATCGAACGGAAGAAATCGGTGTAGTCCTTCTCGCGGGAAGTTATGGAGGACTCCAGCATGTTCATGGAGACGTAGGCGACATCGTTGGTTATGTCCTTGTACACCTCCCGGTCGAACTCCTCGCTCGGCCTGCTGTAGAGCTGCTCCAGAAGGTATATGGCATACCGGGCCTTGTAGTCCGTGTATGACTTCTGGCACTCATCGTAGAAGGCATGCACCTCCGCCCAGCTCTTTATGCGGCCTATCTTGACCAGCGAGAACATCTCGTAGACCTTGGAGGCGGGAATCACCTGGCCGCCGGCGTTCATCCAGCTGGTGTACAGGGGCAGGGCCTTGATAGCCTCCATGTCGTCCTTCCCCAGCTCCTCGATTCCCCGCTCCAGCCCCCACTGCATCAGGCTCTCCACGGCGAAGTACTTCATGATCCGCCGGTACTCCCGGTAGGCCTGGGCAGGCTTCTCTATGATTGCGCCGTGCTTGCGCTGGCAGCGGTCGTCCAGGAGGAGGAACTTGGCCTCGGGATTCTGGTGCAGGTAGTCCTTGGCTATCTGCCGCCTCTCCTCCTCGTTCCCCGCGGACGCGGCCTTCTGCCGGGTCTCGGAGAGGTATTCCGGCCGGGGATTGTGCAGGGTCATATCGCTCAGGGCCTCTTTCGGCAGCTTGAGGTAACGCTCGGTAAGGTCGATGAGCCTCTTGATGGCGGCCTCCACCTCCTGCATGGTGTCCGGCGCGAGGGGGTCGGTCTCTATGTGCTGGACTTTCACCACCCTCTTGTCGCGGGCGGAGAACTTGTACTTGTTGCGGACTATCGCGAACATATTGTAGATGAACCAGTAGGCGGGGATGATGTGGACGGCCCCGTCCTCGCCCCCGGTCGCGACGAGCGAGAAGGGGTAGGTGATGTTAAGCTCGTTCTGGTAGCTGCCCTTGGAGACCAGGACGAAGGAGGCGAAGCGGGAGTCGTACTTGAAGTCCGAGCAGAGTCCCGGCCAGAAGCCCCGTCCCGCGACCATCTCCCCGTCTGGCGAGCGGGAGTTGTGGTTGGACCCTATCGTGGCGGCGGAGGCGACGTTGCTCTGCCCCATCACGGTCGCCGCGATGAGGAAGGAGGAGTTGTGGTGCTGCTCGTGGAAGGGGAAGATGAGGTTGTTCAAAAGCTCGCAGCATGATACCGTCGAATTGTCCCCCAGGAATGAGTTCAGGAGGCGCGCCCCGTACTTCAGGTGGCAGTTCCGCCCCATGACGAAGCGGACGGCGACAGCCTGGTAGAAGACGTGGCTGCCGTAGCCCATGATGCCGTTGACCATCTCCACGCCCTCGCCTATCTGGCTCGGCTCCTGCCCGCTCGACAGGACGGTGATGTTCTTGAGCTTGAAGGCCCCCTTTATGTAGGCGAAGGCCCCGATTTTCGCGTCCTTGAGCAGGGTGCAGTTCTTTATGACGACATCGTCCTCGACAATCCCGAAGGTGTTGTTCTTGCCGTCGTTGCCCGCCTCCGTCAGCTCGACGAAGCGGCGCATCAGCAGGCTGTCCTCCCGGAAGCGTGACCAGAGGAAAGCGTCGGCCGCTATCATGTCGGTGAACGCGAGGATGCCCCGGTTGCCGTTCTCGTTGCCCACCCCTATCCAGATGCGGTTCTCCTCGTCCTCGCCCTCCTTCAGGATTCCCTCGCCGAACTTGGAGTGCTTGGTGCAGCTCATCTCCTGCACGTTGAAGAGCATGACCCGGTCGCCTATCTTGTAGTTGGACAGGTAGCCCACGTTGTGGACCACGCAGTCGTCCCCGATGACGACATCGTAAAGGACGGAGCGGTAGATGCCCGTGTTCAGCTCCAGGTCGTGGAAGCGGAGGGTAGCCGGACGGACGATTCCCAGCACGATGACCCCGTTGAAGACCGACCAGCTGATAAGGGAAGGGTCGAATTCCCCCTCCCCCTCGGGGACGAACACATTCTGCCAGTCCGGGTCGGAAGAGACGTTCCCGTTCCGCAGCAGCACGGATATTTCATCAGGGGTAAGGTGCCTCTTGCCCGCGACCTTCCTGGCCAGGCAAACCGGGCCACCCCTGTCTTTGAGCAGCGTAACTTTCGGCATGGGGGGAATTATAAAGCTTTTGCAAGCCTTTTGCAAGTTTGCGCAATGTGCTATAATATTCCGCTATGAAAAGACTCTTTCAGGCCATGCTCGCCTCCCTGCTGATCCTCTGCCCCCGGGCACTGTCCGCACGGGAGACATTCCTGCCAAACCTGCACATATACACGCTGGACTCCGGCTTCATGATATTCATAAACGAAGAGAAGAACTCCGCCATGCCCCACGTGGAGCTCGCCTGCCGCTCGGGCTTCTCCCACCAGACGAGCGCGGACGCGGGCTTCTACGAGCTCTACCACAAGCTCTTCCTGAGCACGGCGGACAAGGACTTCCTTTCCGACTGCCCCATCAGCTCCTCGCTGACGGCGGACACGGTCGCATTCTCCTGCGACATCACGCCGGACATGCTCGGCGAGACGATACGGCAGCTCTACAAGTGCGTCGCGGAGCCTTCGTTCACGGATGCAGAGATACAAAAGGTCTACAAGAAGATGAAGGAGGACATTGCCAGCTACCAGAAAAGCCCGGCGGGATTCCTGAACAGCGCGATAGAGTCCCGGATGTTCCCCGGCGAGCCCTGGAAGCAGAACTTCGGCATAAACCTGGAGACCTTCAGCTCCTACAGCCTGGCGCAGGTGAAGGGCTTCCTGGAGTCCATCCGACAGGCCTACTACACGCCGGACAACTCAATCCTGATCATCACCGGGAACGTGGACTCCCAGAAGACGGCGCAAACCGCCTCGGAATACTTCTCGCGCTGGAAGACGGCCTTCAGCGGCAGCACCAGGAAGAACGGGAGCATGTTCGCGGCCAGGCAGCGCAAATTCGTCCTGTCATCCCCGATATTCTCCAAGGACATGACGCAGATCGCCATACAGTACACGGACTTCTCCGAGGCGGAAGCCAAGACCGCGGCAAGGGCGTTCAACCTGGGGGACTCCCCGTTCATAGCCCTGCTGACGGGGGAGAAGTCGCTCGGCATACGGGGAGAGGGATACATCTCCTCCAGCTGCTCAAGCGAGGCAGGGACCAGCCGGGTCATACTGCAGGGAATAATGGAGGCTCCCTACTCCTTCATGGACGATGATGAGAGGATTGCTCCCGAGCTTCTGGCTAAGGCAACCCCGGCATTCCAGTCGGACAAGTTCATAGAGAAGACAAAGGAAGCATTCAAGCTGACCAAGAAGCAGTTCGACACGGCGCGGGACAAGGTCGCCGCCGACCTGAACATGGGGAGCGGGGGCAGCAAGGGGCTCGCCGACGCGATTGTCGGCTTCTGGGCGCAGAAGCAGGGCGTCCGGGCAGAGAACTTTTATTCGACATTCCTCGCCTACTATGACAGCATCAGGAAGCTCGACCGGCAGACCTTCGCCGGGAAGATAGACGGCTCCAGCCCCTTCGTGTTCGCGATGGTCAACGATGCGGTCTACGAAGAGAACAAGGCGGAATTCAAGGAGCGGGGGTACGAGCTTATCACCGAGGACAACGCGGCCTGGTACCAGCTCGCGGGCTACAGGCTCGACGGAAAAGGCTCGGACGGGACTGCCCTTGGCACGGAGAGGACGGACGGGAAGGCCCCCTTCAATCCTGCCGTCTGGTCGGGCTACTACATAGACAACATCAGGAGCCTCAGCTCCACCAAGCTGTCCAACGGAATCCCCCTCGTGGTAAAGTCCAATCCGGGCAGCCAGACAGTCCTCACCTCAATCGCGATATCCGGCGGTGAGAGCGCGAGTCCCAAGGGCAAGCATTTTCTCCGCACGCTGCTGATAAACGCGTTCGCAAACTGCATACAGGACGAGATGCTCAAGATGCGGGACGGGGGGCTCCTGTCAGGGGAAGTGCGGATAAACGCGTGGACGACCGAGGTGACCAGCTACATCACGATGGAGTGCATGGCCTCCGAGCTGGAGAGGGCACTGACCGCCCTAGTCAACGCGATCATCTACGGCGACATCCGCCCCCTGTCCGCCGACCAGCTGATAAGCAACCAGAACTACCAGACCAGGCTCAAGACCGACTCACTGTCATGGCAGCTCAAGAGCAACGCGATACGCCACATGTACAAGGACAGCCGCTATGCCGACATCTTCGACATTTCGGAGACAGAGGAACTCAGCTCCACGGACTTCCAGTCGATCATCCTCTCCTACACGGAGCTTTTGGACGCGGCCCTCTACTCGCTCGTCATAGCCGGCGACACGGACGCGCAGGAAGCGAGGGACGTGGCGGAAAAGACGATAGGGGTACTCAGGATGCAGAAAGAAAGGGAAGTCACCTTCATACCCCACCCCGTGTATGAGGCGAAGACCCTGGACATCGCGCTCAAACACACCTACATGTCCGACCGGGATCCTGCGACCGCCCCCAAGGAATCACCCCTGCTCGTGCCGACAAAGAAATACTACGACCCCATGCAGTTCTACTTTGCCGCCCCGGAATACGGAACGCAGCGGGAGCTGTTCAACGCCCTGCTCCTGGAGCTCGAGAAACTGACCGAGGAAGACCTGGGGGAAGGCTATGAATGCAGGACGGAGCTCGCCACGAGCATAGTCAACGTGGGTATGATAGAAGCAGAAAGGCTGATACACAAGAAGAGCTTCATCAATTCATTCACTGCCGCAAGGAGGAAACTCGCATCGCTGCTCAAGAGCGAGGATGAGGCTGTGCGGGACAAAACGATAGCAGACATACGCAGGCTGTGGAACCGCAGCGTGATGATCATGACACAGACAAACGACGGGACCGCGAGGCTGATTCAGGACGGAATACTGGACGGGAACAAGAGCCTCTACCTGGACTCCTACATCGTGATGCAGAACGCGACGGCGGAGGACTTCAGCAAGATACTGGACCGCTGTTTCCCGGAGGACGGCTACCTGCGCCTTTTCTCAAAGGACTCGCAGGAATAGCCTCCACAGGTATGACGGATGCATTTATGCATCCAGGTGAACCATACTGCCGCCGTCATCCTGCCTGGCATAAACCGAGCGGTGGGCGCGGTAAGGATTCTTGATGCCGCTTATGTCGCGCCGTATGTCCAGCATACGGACGCGCAGAAGCTTCTGGTTCCTTATGTTCTGTGACACGACCTGTGCCCGGAGGGCAACCAGGTCGTCCTGTATCTTGGTCACGGGGATTATATCCTCCGGATTGTATGTAGAGGCGTGGGACTTCTCGTAGAGCCGCTGCATAGGAACGATGATCTTCTGCAGGGAACCGATGTTCTTGACGATCTGGTTCGCGAGGTCGGCGTGAGCCATAATAGCATCCGCGTCATCCTCGTTGATTTCGGTCTCCTGCATCTCAAGTATGCGCAGGTACTCCTGAAACTTGTCCCGCTGCTGCTCCAGCAGGTAACGGAAACGCCTCAGTATCGCGACGCGCTCGTCGAATTCCCTCTGGTCGAGCTTCTCTCTCATTTTCCCCTCCCGGTGAAATGCTTCTGGCCGAAAGCAACGGCTCTCAGCCGTTAATAGAAATGGCGGGGGTATCGG
>JAFSSU010000074.1 GCA_017450845.1 Treponema sp. | reverse complement strand
CCGTCCCAGTCGCGGAAGAGCCAGAGCAGCTTGCCGTAGAACTCGAACAGGCCCTTGTCCCCGGCGAAGCTGTTGGCGATTCCGTCCGAGGAGCAGAGGATTGCATCCGGCTCTTCCCTGCCGCATGCCGTGCGGAACTCGTTTTCCGCGTCCGTGTCGCAGAGCGAGGTCGTCTGGTTCAAAAAGAGCCGCTCGTCTTCCGGCACGGGCTTGAAGAAGCCCTTCTTCTCCGTATGCAGGACGATGTCGCCGTCGCCGATCTGCAGGGCGAACCAGGCCCCGCCGCCACAGGCGCATGCGAGGGCGGTCGTCCCGTAAATGGAGCGCAAATCCTCACCCTTGCGGTAGCGGTCCGCCGCAGCTGGGTCATCCTGATCCAGAAATGCCCATTCCTTTTCCGTAATGGGGCAGATTTCCAGGTCTGCGTCCACCCGCCTGCACCAGTCCTGCAAAATCGCGCGGGTAAGGTCCTGCAGGGTAGCCTTTGCCTGTGACGGGGATGAGGCGATGAGGCGGAGGAGCGGGGCTGCGGATGCCGCCACGCATGTACGGATGGACTCCACCGCGAGGGCCGCCCCGGTGCCGCTCCGGAAATAGGCCGCCCCGCCGTGCCCGTCGCACACGCAGCTGACGTAGCAGGAGCCGCCGCGCTTGCCCGCAAGCTCGCACTTCTCCGCGAATGACCGGTCCTGGCAGGGGAACTTGCGCCCGGCGGCGGCGTTCTCCGCATCCTTCTCGCGCCGCTCGTGGGCCGCCCCCTGCACGCTGAGGTAGAAGGGGAAAAGCTCTGCCGCCATCACCAGCCCTCGCTGATGTCCTGCTCCGGGTCAAGCTCCTGCATCTCCTGCTTGACCTGCTCCACCAGCTGCTCCTGCTTGCTGCCGCCCGCTTTCTGGCTGCCGATTTTGGACGAGGTGACGGAGACAAAGCGGATGAGCCGCTTCATCATCGCCTTGCCCATAATCGGGATGACCAGCTCCCGGTTGCCCGTGAACTTGGCGAGCGTGTCCGGGTTCGCGTCCGAGCCGACCGCGAGCGCAATCTTGACCGCCGCGTTGAACCATTTGTTTTGCTTGAGCTGGGCAAGGCCGCCGTCAAAGTCGTCCGTCGGCTCCCCGTCGCTCAAAAGGATGATGACCGGGGCGTAGTTGCCCACCTTGTCCTGCAGGAACTGCGAGGTGTTCAGCTTTGCGTCCAGCTGCCGGCAGGCCTCGCCCAGGTCCGTGCAGCCGCCCGCCTCCAAATCCTGCCAGCGGAAGCTCGACAGCTCCTGCGGAACCGGCGTGACCCATTCCGTTCCCATCGCGAAGTCCAGCACCGCGAGCTTGATGATTGCGTCAGCGTTGCGGTCCGAGATGTCCCGCAGGTCGGGCAGGGTCTCGCGCATCGCGTCGTTGAGCGAGGCTATCTTGTCGCCCTCCATGCTGCCGGACGTGTCCAAGAGGAAGAACATCACCATTGTCTTGCGCGGAATCTCCGTCACCTGTGAAAGTATGCCAGCCATAAAAAACTCCTGTAAAATAAAATCTCCGGCAGCCCGGGGCCGCCTGTTGCATCCTGTTGCTTTTACTCGATGACCCCGGTCGTCTTGTCGGCGGCGAAGTCTATTTTGAGCCCCCGTGCCACCGGGACGACGCTGCCCGGCGGTACCAGCTCGTCCTTGCCGGAGGGCGTTATCTTGTGCCAGGTGCGCTGCGTCATGTTGCGGAGCCCCCATACCGAGGGGTTGTTCTTGTTCTGTACGATGCCTGCCGCCGCCGTGTCCAGGTTGCCCACGTCCGGCTCGGCGTTCTGCTCCAGCTCGTAGGACAGGAGCTTCCTGCCCGGCTGCAGGGGAATGACGCGCCCCGCCACGCGGAGCAGGGGAGGGCGGGCAAAGCTGCCCCCGCAGTTCATGCACTCGTGCGCCTCGTCCTCCGGGTCAAAGAAAGTCTTCTCGCCGCAGGAAGGGCAGCGCACCAGCTGGTCGCGCAGGAGCGAAAGCTCGCGGAGCCATTCCTTTTCCGTCACGCGGTCCTGCCGTTCCGGCCCGCCCGTGCTGTCCATGAGCGGCCTGGAGAAGGCGCGGATGAACAGGCGGCGTATCCCGGAGGGGTACAGCGGCCAGAAGAGCAGGGCGTTGCGGTGCACCTGGGGGTCCGGGCGGTTTGACTCGTCCTTGGGGTCAAAGATGAAGACCGGGTTCGTGCAGTACAGGCGCATCTCGTTCTTCTCCGGGTTCGCGTTCGGGTTGTCCGCCCTGCCCGCGAGCGGGTGGTCGCGGAAGAGCAGCAGGAAGAGGATGACCGCGAGCGAGAAGCGGTCGGAGTAGATGTCAGGCAGCTTTGCGAGCGAGACCACCTCCGGCGCCATGTACTTGGGCTTTCCCTGAATGCCCAGGTTGCTGCCGTGCTGGGCGATGTTGTCGTTGTCGCAGATAAGCACCTCGCCCGTCTCGGGCTTGACGAAGAAGTTCCCGTCGTTCAGGTCCTGGTAGCTCAGGCCCATGTTGTGCAGGCGGCGGAAGCCTGCCGTTATCTGCATGGCCGCGCGGATGATTGCGGAGAACGAGGAGAACTGCACCCGGTTCAGCAGGAAGAGGTCAAAGTCCCGGTAGCCTTCCGGCCGCATCTCCATGACGTAGCCGAAGCAGCCGTCAGCGTCCATGTTCGTGATTGCGAGCGGCCACAGGAAGAGGGGGGCGGGGCTGCCGTGCTTGATGTTGTCGTGCACGTTGCGCCAGAAACGCTCCGGGTTGCTTCCTACCCCCTTGGCGTACCACTTGAGCGCGCGGTCTTTGCCCTGGTACGTGACGCGGTAGACGATGCCCTGCCCGCCCTCGCCCAATATGCCCCCTACCGTCACCTGCTCGCCGTCAGTCGTGAGGATGGTGATGCCTTCTTTTAGTTTAGCCATCCGAATTCCTCCATAAAGCTGCCGAGCTGGTACAGGAACAGAGTCCCATATGTAAGGATGCCTATGATTGCAAATATCAGGCTAAGTACGGAGAGCGTGATGACGAGGGCCGTCCTCGTTCCTCCCAGACCTGCCACGTAGGAAAGCTGGCTGTTCTTGTTGCCGGGGTACAGCGAGCGAGCCTTCTGTATCGTCCGGTTGTAGCGGGAGTATATGATGCGGTCGCCCGCAAGTCCCATGATGATGAAAAATACGACATACCCCACGATGGGACCACCAGGAATAAGCGTGCAAAGACCAGAGATGAGACATGTCAGCAGTGCCCATCCCCAGCAGCGACGGTAAAAGAGGTTTAACCAGGAGGTAAACGCCGTCGCCCAGTTCCAGCTAATGGAGGAACAGAATGCATCCCTGTAGTGCTCAAGGGCGTGGGTAGTGGTTGGAATGCCTCCTGCGTTGCCGGTGATGTACGCATTAATCAGCTCATGCTCCATTGCGTCCTCGTTTGCCGCATACTGGCTTGTCTGAGGCGAGACCGGGGGCGGGGGCATCTGCACCGTTACCGTCTGCTGTACGGGCTGTGCCTGTGGCCACTGCTGCTGTGCAGGCGGTGTCTGCTGCACCTGTGGCCGCGGCTGATCCTGTGGCTTGGGCTGCAGGCTTTCCGCAGTCGCACCTGCCGCTGCACCGCACATGGGGCATCTCGCAGCCCCGTCGTCCATCCTTGCTCCGCAAATCTTACACTTTGCCATTCTTGTTACTCCTTACCAAAATATTATGAACTTTGCTTATATTCACGGACTTGTCATCCACAATACCCAGAATTGCCGGGGCATTGTGGATGAACACGCCGTCATATACCTTGAACTTAGGGTCAAAAATCTCGCAGACTCCGTCCAGCTCCTCCCATGAGCAGAGACAGGCATGGAGCTTTGCCCTCAGATGCCGGTGGCTTCCTGCTGTCTCCTTGTAAACCTGGGCCTGTTGCACGGAAGCCCCGCAGTAGCCCTCGCTTCTCATATAGGCATTCCAACGCGCATGCTCAGTCTCCATAAGAGAATCCATGACTGCCGCATCGTCAAGCTTTGCCTCAAGCTCGGCGAGCAAATTTTTGGAAGCTTCAAGCTCTTCCGCAGTGGCGGATGAGGCATCCTTAATCTCGTAGCCAAGCATGGCAAGCTTGTACAAAAGGTGCATCCCTCCAGCACGGGATGAACGCCGGTTCACCTCCGAGAGAGAATAACTTATCCGTATTTCTTTCTCTGATGTTGTATTCCCGCTGAATTCCTGTTCGTATGCCGCATGACAGTTGAGTCCGTATTGTTCGACCGATGAATTCACGATGCTGTTATATGAGCAGAACTCCATGTTCGCTCCGAACGCATGAAGGTTAAAATTCTGCGAGCGGCTGTCGCTCAGAGTCCAGCCCTTGGCGTTTATCTTTTCCCTGTTCACGGCAGTGAATTCGGGAACAAGGGAATTCGAAAAGTCATCAGAGACGCGGACGGCTATGAAAGGTTCGCGGCTGAAGGATTTCGCATCTTTCCTGATGTAATGGCGGCGCAAATACATAGCCGTCCGTATATTAAGGCTGTCATCTCCCAGCGAGACGGCTATGTAGTCCGCATCCGCGCAGTGGCTATCGAGCATCTCCCCGAAGCGCGAATCCGTGACATCAACATCAAAAAAGCGTATGTCGTAATCACTGCAGAAGAATTCAGGGCACTCCTTTTGCAGGAAAGACCGGTATCTGGAAGCGCCCCTGTCCAGCACGGTAATCCGCACGGAAATGGAACTGCCAAGGCAGGAGCACCATACGAACGCCTTTAAAAGCTCGTGGCCCATATTGCCCGCGCCGATGAGCAGCAGCGAAAGCCTGGAAGCGTCTGAGACGGCAAAGAAAAGCGGATGCGCGAGCATCAGGTTGTAGGCAGCTATGCGGTAGCGGTTCACCAGGACAACATCGATTCCTTGCTTGTTGGTCGAATTCAGCATCAGCTCAGCTTCTTCCTTTTCGGAGAATATAAACACCTTTACCATGCCAAAGACCGGCCGGATGTTCCTGGCTGCGAACGAATCCAGTATGGCAATACCATCCTGGACGTTCTTTTCCTGTCTTTCGGAAATCTCAAAATACAGCCGCCTGTGCTTGCTTTTGCGGCAGAGAGAGCTTTCGGGACTGTCAAGCAGGATTCCTCCGTTCTTTACGGCCTCCTTATGCAGGGCTTCATACTTGTCAGTACAGTTGCAGAACACGCAGAGAATATCTTTTTCGTGCAGGAGGATGTCCTTCATCAGCATGAGCGAGCTGGCATTAAGCTCGGAAAAGTAGCACACGTCGCTCCACGGGCTGAACAGCAGGTAACACAGGCGGAACATCAGGTTTTCGAAAAAAGACGCTATGAATCCTCCCAGTACAAGGGGTGACATCAGGCAGAGCACGATGAAGAAGCTCGTATACAGCCCGTTGCCCGTCTTCCGGCAGCAGGAGATTAGTCCCTCGTAATCAGCATCAAGGCTTCCCATCTGCATGGCATACAGGGGAACGATGGCAATGTCGTCTTCTCCAAGCAAGACTGGAACAAGCATGACGACATCCGCAAGCATGATGCCCAGGGCAAGGACGCGCAGTCCCAGCGTCAAGTTCTGCGGGTTTCGGAACAGAACGATCAGACTTACCACAAGGATGGCTACGGCAAAAAGAAGGACAATGCTGGTCATTCTGCCCCCTGTTCGGAAGACGATTCTTTTGGAACAATGACCGACCCGTCCGCATTGTAGAGGATTTCTTCTATTACATTACGCATATCGTCATACTTCCAAGTCTTGCGGGCATAGCCGGCAGTGGTTGAGTAGGCAAGCTTGCCCTTGGCATTGTAATGGCAATCCTCAATGCAGTTGCCGAATTCGTCATACACCCGACGCTCGGAGGCGCATCCATCGGGCTGATTCCTAAGCCTACCTTGCTTCCCATAAAATCGGACTTCTGAAAAAAATCCATATTCATCAAAATCCTGTTCAATTCGAGAATATGAGTTAATAATGTTGCCGTCCGAATCGTAATCATTATTATAACCAGAAGGCTTTCCATCTGCAGCAATACAACGATATTCCGTGCAAAGCCCCCTATCATCATACTTCCAGACAGTCTGTGCCGTATCTCCATATACGGCACAGGGTTTTCCGTCTGCATCGAAAACGGACTGCTTTATCAGGTTTCCAACAGAATCATATTCTTTTTTTAAAGACGAATACACACACTTACCGCCATCAAAAATCGCCATGACAGGCTTGCCGTCCGTACCTTTGAAATTTCTACCAATCAATCGACCCTTTGCATCGTAAATAGATTTTTGTTTATGCCAGCCTTCAGTTCTTTTCAAAACAGGTTCACCATCCACCCCAAAAAGAGATATGTATTCAAAACGATTTCCTGATGCAGTGTACTCATCTTCCCATCGGATTTCAGCATATCCAGAGCTTATGGCAAAAGGCTTTTTATCTGCGTCTATGTATACTTGCCTAACGACAACCCCTCGATCGTCATAAACATAAAACAGTCCAGCATTTCCATCACCTGGGTAACAAGCAGGCTTTCCTGCATCATCGAAATACAGCTGTTCCCAAGACTTTCTGTCCCCCATGTCATTCCAGACTATGCGAGCAATGCCTTCTTTGTTGCAGACAGGTTTGCCGTCGGTATCAAAAAACGATTTCTCGATTAAATACCCAGCACTGTCGTATTTGTTTTCAAAGATAGCGTAGCCTTCGTCATTAATTTTTGGTTTGCCGTCATCCCCTATATAAGCCTGACTAATCACCCAGCCGTTTTCATCAAATTCATATCTCAAACTTCCCACATGTAAAAAGAGGATTGAGCCATAAAGAATAAGGCAGAATCCCCCTAAATATGGTATAATAAATGTGCCAAAACACCAGAAAGGGGTAATTCTGCCATGACCACTATAACCGAAACGAATGAGAAT
>JAFSSU010000073.1 GCA_017450845.1 Treponema sp. | reverse complement strand
TAAAAATGGCTTTGAAAGCATTGTCAATGGAAAGCAGGTGCCTGCACCTGCAAAAGGAGCCGGACGGGGAGGGAAGCCCCTGCGGCCACTACGGTGCGGTCAGCTTTCCGATTTACCAGACCGCGACCTATGCCCATCCCGGCGTGGGGCGGAGCACGGGATTCGACTACAGCCGCCTGCAGAACCCGACCCGCGAGCAGCTTGAGAAAGTCGTCTGCCAGCTGGAGGGCGGCGTGGACGCTCTCGCCCTCTCGTCCGGCATGGCCGCCATATCGCTCCTGATGGAGCTGTTCGCGCCGGGCGACCACATCATCGCGGAGTCGGACCTCTACGGCGGGACTATAAGGCTCTTCGACAACGTGAACATCAAGAACGGGATTGAGTTCACCCGGGTGAACTGCGCGTTGGAAGACCTGGAGCCTCTGATTACGCCGAGGACAAAAGCGGTTTACATCGAGACACCGACCAACCCGATGATGAACGTCGCCGACATCGCGAGGATTGCCGGGATGACAAAGAAGCACGGACTGCTGCTCATCGTGGACAATACCTTCATGTCGCCCTATTTCCAGAACCCGCTCGCGCTCGGCGCGGACATAGTCGTGCACAGCGGGACAAAATATCTTGCCGGTCACAACGATACCCTGGCGGGCTTCATCGTGACGAACAGGGCCGACGTGCAGGAGAGGCTCCGCTTCCTGATCAAGACGACCGGCGCGGGCCTCCCGCCATTCGACAGCTGGCTCGTCCTGCGGGGAATCAAGACCCTCGCCGTCCGCATGGAGAAGGCCCAGGAGAACGCGGTCAAAATCGCTGGATGGCTTAAGGAACAGAAGTCCGTCGTCAGGGTTATATACCCCGGCCTCCCGGAGCATCCCGGTCACGAGGTGCAGAAGAGGCAGGCGAGGGGGTTCGGCGCGATGCTGACCTTCCAGACCGAATCTGTGGAGAAGGCCCTTTCCGTGCTGAGCCGGGTTCGCCTGATCCAGTACGCGGAGAGCCTGGGCGGCGTGGAGAGCCTAATCACATACCCCACTACCCAGACCCATGCGGACGTGCCTGAGGAAATCCGCCTGAAGAACGGGATTACTCCCGCGACGCTCAGGCTTTCGGTCGGCATAGAGAGCGCGGACGATCTTATCAGTGATCTTGAGCAGGCCCTGAGCTAAGCAGGGACCGGGACTCATTCTTGGGTTCGCCGGGCCGCCTCCCCACAAAGCATGCTGGGGCGGCCCGCATCATATTCTCAGCAGCTTGCCGCAGGATCGCAGCACCTGCTCGTCGTGGCTGACCACGATGATGCTTTTGCCCTTGTCGGCCAGGCTCAGGAACAAGCCCATCACGCTGTCCGCCTGCTCCCGCTCGAGCGAGGCTGTCGGCTCGTCCGCGAGCAGTACCGGAGGGTCGTTCATCAGGGCCCGCGCTATGAGGACGCGGTGGTTCTCGCCTCCTGAAAGCTCCGCCGGATAGCATGACGCGAGATGCCCGATTCCTAGCTCCGAAAGAAGGCTTTCCGCCCGCCCCGCGCTCTCTTCCTGCGCCGCCTTCTTCCCGATGCATGCGGGGAGGCGGACGTTGTCCAGCACGGTCAGGTTCTCCAGGAAGCTCTGCTCCTGGGAGACGAAGCCTATCATCCTGTTCCTGAACGCGGCTCCCTGCCTGTCGTCCATGGCGCAGATGTCCCTGCCCCCGATGAGCACCCGGCCTTCGTCGGGTTTCTGTAGTCCCGCCACGATTGACAGGAAGGTGCTCTTGCCCGCGCCGGACTTGCCCGCGATGCCCAGGCAGCATCCTTCCGGGACCATGCAGGAAAAGCCCTTCAGCACCTGGATTTTTCCCCTCGGCGAGGAGAATGATTTGGATATTCCTTCTGCGACAATCATATTCGTCCCCTACTTGGCCTCCGTATATATTTCGAGCTTGGAGATGCGGATGGCCGTGTGCAGCGCGCTCAGTACGCAGGCCCCCGTCAGGATGAGGAGCACCGCGGCGGCGAAGGCCGCCATCTGCCAGACCGGCGGCAGGCAGAAAGGCATGTCGAGTTTCTGCGCGATAAGGATGCTGAAGGGGAGCAGCACGACCGCCGAGAGAAAGACCCCGCAGGCGGCCCCCGCCGTCCCGAGCAGGGAAGCCTCCCCCAGTATGACGGATGCCAGCTGCGGCCGGCTTGCCCCGAGCACGCGGAGTATGGAGAACTCACGCCTGCGCTCGTACATCGTCAGCGAGAAGGTCAGCGCGAGCGCGAGCACCGTCAGAAGCAGGAAGAGGGCGGCAAGAAGGCAGAGGAAGAAGACGATTGAATCCATCTTGTCCGCGAAGGTCCGCAGGAACTTGCCCTGCTGGATGACCTGAACGCCGCTCACCGCCTGCCAGATTTTCAGGGCCGCCGTGTCGGCCTTGACCCCGTCCTCCAGGCGGACATAAATCGCGCTGGTCTTTGTGGCCGCGTCCCCGTCGGACAAAAAGCTGAATCCCTTCTCTTTTGCATCCTCGAATATCTCCCTTATGCCGGCAAGGTCGGTGAAGACTGAGTTGTCCATGCCGGTCCCGCTCTTGGAAAGCCTGGCCCCGACGGAATGTTTTTTTGCGAAGAAGGAGATGCAGCCGTCCTTGACGTTGACGTTGCTCCCCGCGAAGAACGCCCTGCCGTCCGTCTCGTACTGCCGCACCCAGGGCTTTATCAGGAAGTCGCTCTCCGGGTCGAATCCTATTATCTGCACTGGAAAGTCGCAGCAGCTCTCGCTCAGGCTCGTCAGGTAGAACTGGCCCGTCACCTCCCGCACTCCGTCCATGGCGCGGATCGTGTCCTCCACCGACTTGTCCATGTAAAAGTAGCTCGGTTTGCCGGAAAGCAGGACTCCTTCCTGGTTCTGCCCGTATCCTTCCGGGACGACCATCAGGTCAGCCCCAATCCTGTCCTGCATACCGGCTATCCCTTTGCGGAGGCTCGCCGACAGGAGGAAGACGGCAAAGAGGACGGCTGCGGAGACTGCGACGAGGGCGGCCAGCGCGAAACTGCGGAAAGGTTTCCGGCAGATGTTCCTGACCGCAAGCACGCGGAGGGACAGGTTTTCTTCCATAATTATTTCCTGCTTCTTGCGTTGAGGGCC
Source organism: Treponema sp. (assembly GCA_017450845.1). Classification (GTDB taxonomy): domain Bacteria; phylum Spirochaetota; class Spirochaetia; order Treponematales; family Treponemataceae; genus Treponema_D. The sequence goes on along the minus strand of JAFSSU010000073.1, from coordinate 2,923 downwards.
GCATCAAGCGAGGCGACCGTGAGGATAAGGATTCCCAGGACGATGAGGACCGGCCTCGTGACGGAGTGGCAGTGCATGCTTGCCATCCCGCAGACACCGATGAGGACTGTCGGCATCAGGATTATCCCGGCCGCGTTGACGATGATGCCCAGGTCCAGGCCGAGCAGGAACTGCCTGGATTTGCCGGAAAAGCGGAGCAGGGAAAGCAGGGCGGCCGCCAGCCCCAGGAAAAGCTCTGCCCGGGCGGTCCAATGGCACTTCATCAGCTTCTCTCCGGCATCGCATACTTTCGCGAAGCTGTAGGGGGCGGCGGCCACGAGGGCGGCAAGCAGCAGCAGTACGATTGAAAAAATGACGTTCTTTTTCATAAGGGCTCCTTTTGCTCAGAAAAATCTTCTTGATTTGCGTTTAATACCCATTGATTTAGTAGGCATTGTATGGTATAGTACATTTAGCCTAGTTAGTCAATAGGAAATACGGCGGAAGCGACCGGCTTCTGCACTGGTTCAGGAGTTCAACTATGGAGTTTGATTTTGACCGGGTAACGGACAGGACGGGGACATTCGCCGCGAAGTACGACCTTGCTGCAAAACGGAACAAACCGCTGGACGCGATAAGCCTGTGGGTCGCCGACATGGACTTCCCCACTGCCCCCTGCATCCAGAAAGCCCTTGCGGACCGGGCCGGGCATGGAATCTTCGGATACAGCCGCCCTGATGCTCGCTACTACGGTGCCGTCAAGGATTGGTTCAGGCGGAGACACTCATTCGACATCAGGGACGAGGAGATTATAAACACTCCGGGGGTAGTGTTCGCCATCGCCGCTGCGATACGGGCCTTCAGCTCGGAAGGGGATGCCGTCCTCATCCAGAGGCCGGTCTACTATCCCTTCTTCAATACGATCGAGCTCCTCGGCCGCAGGGTCGTCAGCAACTCGCTCGTGTTCAGGGACGGACGCTATGAGATTGACTTCGAGGACTTCGAGAGCAAGATCGTGGCGGAGAAGCCCAAGCTCTTCGTGCTGTGCTCGCCCCACAATCCGGGGGGGAGGGTATGGACGCGGGAGGAGCTTTCGCGGATGAGCGGAACCTGCCTGAAGCACGGTGTCCTGGTCGTGTCCGACGAGATCCACTCGGACATCACTTTCGGCGAGAACCATCACACCGTATATGCGAACCTCTCTGCTGAGGCCGCCGGATCTTCCATAATATGCACGTCGCCGAGCAAGACATTCAACCTTGCCGGCCTGCAGTTCTCCAACATCATCGTCAGGAACGGGGAAATCCGCAGGAAGCTCCAGCTGGAGGTGGACAGGACGGGCTATGACGAGCCGAGCCTGATGGGGCTGGCCGCCGCGACCGCCGCATACTCGGAGGGGGAAGAATGGTTCGACTGCGTGAGGGAGTATATCTGGCAGAACGTCCTGTTCACGGAGAAGTTCGTGCGGGAGCACTGCCCCAGGATAAAGGTGTGCAGGCCCGAGGGAAGCTACCTCGTGTGGCTGGACTTCCATGGCTTTACGGAGCTGTCGGACAACGAGATATCCAGGCGAATCCTCAACAAGGCGAAGGTCTGGCTGGATTACGGCAGGATGTTCGGCGCGGAAGGAGAGAAGTTCCAGCGGATAAACGTCGCCACCCCCCGCTCCATACTGACGGAAGCCCTTGGGCGTATCTGCGATGAGTTCAAAGGAAGGTAAAGATGTATAAGATTTCGGCACGGGGGCAGTACGCTCTCCTGGTCATGGAGGATTTGGCGGACAATTCTGCCGAGAAATTCGTCCCGCTCAAGCTCCTGTCCCACAGGAGGAACCTTTCGGTCAAATACCTGGAGCAAATCCTGATCCAGCTGGGCAAGGCAGGCCTCGTCATAGGTTCCCGGGGCAACAACGGCGGCTACAAGCTGTCCAAGCCCGCCGAGAGCTATACGGTGGGCGAGATTCTCCGCAGCATAGAGGGGAACCTGTCGCCCCAGACCCCCCTCGAGAACAACACCGTTGTTTCCGAGGGGAGCAGGATATTCTGGCAAGGCTTCGAGACGACCGTCAACTCCTACGTGGACTCCGTCTCCTTGCGGGAGCTTGCCAACAAGAACACGGAGTACGTCGGCTTCGACTACTGCATCTAGCCCAGGCGGTAGTACTTCTTGTATGCCTTCCAGGTGGAGCCGATCAGGCTGTCCACTCCGGAACACACGGGCTTCCAGCCCAGAAGCTTGTGGGCAAGCTCCGAGGAGGCCGTCAGCTGCGCGGGGTCGCCCGCCCTGCGGCCCACGTATTCCGCCTTTATCTCTTTGCCCGTGATGCGGCGGGCAGCCTCCAGCATCTCGGTGACGGTGATTCCCGTGCCGGTGCCCAGGTTGAGCGTCAGGCTTTTCTTCTTGTTCACGATGTATTCCAGGGCGAGGACGTGTGCCGTCGCCAGGTCGGAGACGTGGATGTAGTCGCGGATGCAGGTGCCGTCGCGGGTCTTGTAGTCGTTGCCGAAGACGCTCATCTTGTCCCGTTTGCCGACGGCGACCTCCATGATGACCGGAAGCAGGTTGGCGGGGTGCCGCTCCAGGCCGTAGAGCACTCCGTCGGGGTCGTAGCCGGCCGCGTTGAAGTAGCGGAGGGCGGCGAAGCGGAGCCCCTTGAGCTTCTCGTACCAGCCCATGAACTCCTCGATCTTGAGCTTGGTGAAACCGTAGTAGTTCTCGGGGTTTGTCGGGTGCTTCTCGTCGAGCGGCTGGTACTGGGGCTCACCGAAGACTGCCGCGCTGGATGAGAACACCATGTTCATGCAGCCGTGCTCGATGGCGGAATTCAGGATGTTTATCGTCCCGTTTATATTGTTGACTGAGTACTTCTCCGGCTTTATCATGGACTCGCCCGCCGCCTTGAAGGCCGCCAGGTGGATGAACGCGTCGAAGCCCTTAGAGAATG
>JAFSSU010000072.1 GCA_017450845.1 Treponema sp. | reverse complement strand
TTTCCCATGGCAATATCTCCTTGATGTGGTTTGTGGTGAACCTATTATACATCAATACAGAAGGTATTGCCATCTTTTTTTAGGCCCACCCCTTGTAAATACTATATCCATTGGCTTTTTTCATGTGGGAAGTATGAGTCAGAATCTAATTAAGGAGAGCTGTACATCTATGTTGATTGAGCAATCGACCGCTTCGGAAGCCCCTGTGGAAAGGAACTTCTTCTGCTTCGTATTCCGCGGCAGGCAACGAATATACTGCATTTTTCCCGGAAAGTCAAATCACCGCGTGAGGGTCGTATATGGCCGGTATCACTAAATGATACCGGCTGCTGATATGCTTTTGCCGGAACAAACAGATTGCAGAGGGAGGGCGAGGAGTACAATCCCGGGCAGCTGAAGCTTCCTCCGCGCACGAACCCTATATGTATGTGCAGCTCCATGAGCTTATCCTCAACTTCCCTAAATTCTACTTCCTCTACTTTCCAAGGAGTCCTTAAGTTCAATGCCGCCGTGAATAGTTCTACTGTTTCCATAACTCCATTATACCACTTTTACCCACGTTTTCCAGCGAAAGGCCTGGAAAAAAAACACATCTTTGCCATTTCTTCGTGCCATGGTCGCCCCCCTTTCACAAAGACGTCATTTCCGTTATGATAGGTCACTATGAGCGAGCATCTTTCAGGACAGACAGCGGAGGAGCTGGATTTTTACCGCATACGCAGCCAGGTCGCCCATTTCGCGGCGAGCGAGGAAGGCCGGGATTTGCTCTCCAAGAGGGAGCCGACGGCTGACGCGGGGGAGATAGAAAAACTCAAATGCCTGGGAAAGGAATGGGCGGCATACCTCAGATCCGCCCGCCCTGCCCCGCTCTCCGCATGGCCGCCAGTCAAGGACTCTTTCAAGCTTCTCGCCGTGGCTGGTGCTCAGCTTACGCAAAGCCAGGCTTTCGCGCTCGGCCTCCTGTGCCAGTCGGAAGGAAAGCTCCGGGAGTCAGTCATCGGCGCGGCGGAATCGCTCCACTTGAAAAAACTGAAGGAAAAGGCCCTGTCCATGCCCGACCTGTCCAAGGCGGAAGCTGAGATTTTCGCAGTGCTGGACAAGGACGGAGAGGTAAAGGATTTACCCGCGCTCAGGGCAATACGGAACAGAATCCGGGAGCTCCAGAAGGAGGCGGAGGGTGCGATACGGAAATACACGGCGGACAACGCGCAGAAGCCTTTCCTGCAGTCCAACGTCCCCGTCATGCGCGGCGACAGGCAGCTGCTCGCAGTCCGTGCGGACAGGCGTGGTACGGTATCGGGGATTATCCATGAGGTCAGCGCGTCGGGCCAGACCCTGTACATAGAGCCGGAGGAGGCGGTCAGGGCGAACAACGAGCTGGTTCAGGAAGAGGCCCACCTCGCAAACGAGATAAAGAAAATCCTCCGCGACATGACGGAAAAGCTTTCAGTATACAAAGAAGAACTCGTGCAGGCACATGAGCAGATGTTGCTCATGGACACGACGCTCGCCGCCGCCCGTTACCTGGTCTCCGTCGGAGGAAGCTTCGCGGACAGCTGCGACAGGGAGAACGAGCCGCCCCTCATAAAGGCCGCCCGCCACCCCCTGCTCGGCGAGAAAGCGGTTCCAGTTGACATCTCTTTTATCCAAGGAAAAGACATACTGATAATCACCGGCCCCAACACTGGAGGCAAAACCGTCACTCTCAAGACGGTCGCCCTCTTTGCCCTGATGAACCAGGCGGGCTTCCCTGTCCCGGCCGACGAGGGGACACGGCTCCCGGTCTTCAGCTCGGTGTTCGCCGACATAGGGGACGAGCAGTCAATCGACGAGTCGCTCAGCACTTTCTCCAGTCACATGAAGAAGATGGCGGAAATAGTCAGCTGCGCGGACAAGGACAGCCTGGTGCTTCTGGACGAGCTGGGAAGCGGTACTGACCCTCAGGAAGGCGGGGCCATCGCAATGGCGGTACTGGACAAGCTCATCGACCGGAAGGCTTTCGTCCTTGTGACGACCCACCACGGAATCCTCAAGAACTACGGATACACAAACCCCGGATGTGTAAATGCCTCGGTGGAGTTCGACCCGGGGACGCTCAGCCCAACATACCATCTGGTCATGGGCGTGCCCGGCGAGAGCCATGCGCTCGACATAGCGAGGCGGTCGGGCCTGCCCGAAGGAATCGTCGCCAAGGCTGAGGAGTACATAGCGGGTGACAAGGCCGATGTCTCAGCCCTCATCAAGGGGCTGACCGAGAAGCACGCGGAGATAGACGCGATGCTACGCGAGGAGCGGATAAAGAACGCAGAGCTTGCCGAGAAAACCACGAAGCTCAACGCCCGGACGCTGGAGATACGGAAGAGGGAGCTGGAACTGCGGGAACAAAACGGCGCGCAGGAAAGCAGCTTCCTTGTCCAGACCCGGAGCATGCTGGAGAACCTTGTCCGGGAACTGCGGGAGGGTGAGATTACACGCGAGAAGACGCTCAAGGTCCGCTCGTTCATCGACGGCTTGGAGAAGGACATAGAGGCGCGGGACAAACAGCTGGAGGCCGACAGGGCCCGCCTTGAGGAAGAAGAAATTCGTCTCAGGGAGGAGGAACGCCGTATCGCCGAGAACGGCATGCGCCTGTCCAAGGCCCGGGAAGGCTCACATTCGTCCGGCTCCAAGAAAAAAAGCAAAAAACGGCTGTCGGCGGCGGAGGCGTTCGCGCTCGCGAGCACCCCGGAAAAGCAGGAGTCCGGCAGCAATGATGTCAAAGACACATGCAAGAAGGCCCTGGACGCACGGCGGGCAGAGCTTGCCTTTGCCCCCGGGAAGGAAGTGCTCGCGGGTCCCAAGAAGATGCGGGGAACGCTGCTTTCCGACAACAAGGACGGAACCTGGAGCGTGCAGTTCGGTTCGATGAAGATGAGCTTTCCCAAGTCCCGCCTGTATCTGCTTGCGACGGAAAACGCGGGCGGAACGACAAGCCCCAGCGTGGAGATAGAGGCACCTTCAGTGACCGGAGTGGACGACGAGCGGCCCAAGTTCGAGCTGCGGCTGCTCGGTATGCGGAGCGAGGAGGCGATGAAGGTACTGGAGCATCAGATAGACCTCTGCATCATCCACGACTTCAAGAATTTCTCGGTGATACACGGAAAGGGTTCCGGCATACTTCAGCAGGCAGTGCACGACTACCTGTCCCACTACCCCGGGGTAAAGGACTTCGGCTTCGCCCGGCCTGAGGACGGCGGCACGGGCAAGACCTACGTCACGCTGGTGTAAGATGTGGGTGGCTGGACTTCTCAGCCACCCGTTTTTTATCCGCCCCATATAACGATTGACTTCCCCCAAATAGTTGTAGTATACTATAACTACTACCACATCAAGAAGTCACTGACAGGGGGCGGAAATGGCAGTTCCTACGGAAATTATCACAGACATACTGGGACAGTTTGAATCCAAGTTCGCCGAAATCGTGCGGCAGCGAGGGATTCTGCGGGAGCAGATCATCGCCGCCACGGAGCATCTCCCGGACGAAAAGAAAGAGCAAATCAAGGAATCGCTCGGCGACTTCGGGACGGAAGACGACAGCAAGGAGAGGATTGAACGCTTCGTCACCCACAGGATGAATCTTTTTCTGGCAAACATGACGACCTTCCTCTGCGGTGGCGATGAGCGCGTGCATGACTGCCTCTGGAGAATCGGAGAGGAACCGCTCAAGCGCATCGAGGACGGCCTTTATGCCAAGGGAGAAGAAGAGCTTTGCACCAGCCTGAACGAATTCATATTCGTATTCGATGACATCGTGTCGCTTGACGACCGGGCGATTCAGACCATCCTTCGGGAAGTAGATATCAAGCAGCTTGAGAAGGCCCTTCTGCTCTCGCCGGAGAAGGTGCGGCAGAAGATTTACGGCAACGTCTCGAACCGGGTGGCGGCAACGATAAAGGAGAATCTCTCGTACATGGACAACGTGCCCCGGCGGGAATGTTTCGCAGCGAGGCGAGGAATCATAAACACGATATCACGACTCGCCGAGGAGGGGACGATTACGATGCCACGTTTTGAAATAATGCCCGGCTTTTATGAACTGGACGGTGCCGACTTTGACTACGGATATTAAGGCCTGGTACCGGTCCGCATACGGGAATCCGCACGGTGAGTGGGAGCCCCTGCCACCCGGGAGGGCAGACGGGCGCGTCATCATCCGCAACTCGAGGAGCGGGCAAGTGCTGTGCCCCGTCCACTGCGACTGGGAAGACTACGATGCTGCGGGGGAGTTTGCCGTCAGATGCCGGAGCGGCAGGACAACGAGAGGCATCATCGTCCCATACTTTGACGGACAGGAGAGCGAGACTCAGGACGAAGGGAACAACGGCGTGCTCATCCTGCCCGGCTCAAGATGGTGGAAGAAGAAAGACGAGGCAGACCAGGAAGCGGCAGAGCCCCAAGCTCCTGACAAAGTTCCGCCGTCGGTGTTCCTGTACTCCTTGGAAGTGGACACGGATGAATGCAGCTGCGTTTTGAAATCTCGTTCCATCGACACGGAGAAACTTGGCTCGCTCAAAGCCGGTAGCCTCGCCCTCACACGTGTCCCAGAAAAACAGGAGACAAACAGGTTCTACTTCCGTGGAAAGCACATCACGTCAACTGGGGACGGATACTACTGTCCTTCCCCCAAGCAACGGATGCTGTATGCGGACGTGGGGAAAAGGCGCATACAAGGGAGCAACGCGGATTTCTTCCCGGCATGCGTATCCACGGAGCTGGAGCTTGTGGCGGAAAGGCTCGTCGAATCATACGCGGGCAGGAAAATCCGCATCAACAAGAACTACTACCGGGGCTATGACATCCTACTCGCCCTCGCGCACTATCCGTACGAGGCGAACTGCTTCGAGCTCGTATCCCTGCAGGACTTTCCCGGAGGGGACCCGGAGAATTACATGCGGCGCGACAACCCCGACATCTACAACGAGATCTGCCGGAAACTCGGCATAGAGTCCTTCCCGGCACTGCGAAAAACCTTCGAGAAAAACCCAAGATACCTGCCGCTCTACAAGTTCATCAGGGAGCTGGGCTTCAGGGACATCAACATCATCATGGACATCCTTGAGGCATTCACCTTGACGCGCTGGCCGCATGGGAG
>JAFSSU010000071.1 GCA_017450845.1 Treponema sp. | reverse complement strand
CTCCTTCCGGCTCCCCGTCCGGCGGTAGCGTGTAGCCCGCGCAGTGCAGGAGGTCCTCGCTCTCCTTCATGGTAAGTTCCAGACCCATTGCAAGCAGGATGACCGTGCTCTTCCTGGGGCGGAAGTCCGCGTCATGGTTGTCTACTTCATGACGAACGACTATGCGACCATCTGCGGGGTGCTCGGCTCCTCAGGCTGCCGCCCGCCCCTTGCCGAAGACCTGGAACCGGATCCCCGGCCAGACAAAAAGCTTTCGGACAAGATGAAGGAGCTTGGGGCGACCTGGGCGTTGCCGGACAACTTTCTTGCAGGGAAACTGAGCTACTACGATAAGGCGGCGAAGGCGTTCTTCACGGTCCAAACCTATCATATTCCCATGGTCAAAGGCAGCCCCTTCTATCCGTTCTATTTCTTTTTCGCGAAGCACGACCTCGGAAAAGGCTTTCTTGACGACCCCATCAATGCGTATAAGGATGTGAACCCAAGGAACTCAATCGGAGAGACTCCGCTCATCGTGGCGGCGGAGCACAACTCGTGCGATGCGCTCAAGCTGCTGATTGACCACGGGGCCGACGTAAATGCGACCGCAAATGACGGCAGCACGGCCCTGCTGCAGGCCGTAATCAGGAACAACAAACAGGCCGTGAGGCTCCTGCTCTCCGTTCCGGGGACAGACCTTGAGATAAAGAGCCCCGATGAAAAAATGCTGGGGCATACCGCGCTCCATTTCGCCGCAGAGCTTGGCTTTCCGGATGTAGCCTCCATGCTTGTCGGGGCGGGAGCGGACGTGAATGCCTCCGCCCTCTTCGGTACAACGCCTCTCATGCTCGCGGTGAAAAACGGCTTCAAAAAAATCACAGGGCTGCTGATACGCTCGGGGGCGGACGTTGACAAGGCCGACAGCATGGGGCGGACCGCGATTTCCATCGCGGTGCATGACGGGAATACACCGCTCATAGCAATGCTCCTGGATGCCGGGGCGGACCTGCGGATTTCAGATGACCTCGGGACCCTTTTTCACGGGGCTGTCTTTATGGGAAAGGAGGATGTCATCAACCTCTTCCTTGACAGGAAGCTGTTCACTGAGGAGGACCTTAAGAAGGCCATTCCGCTGGCGGCGATGCAGGGCTTCGCCGACTTGACGGACAGGATGATACGGCTGTGCGGTGACAGCGGGGAGGCCGCAAGACTCGCGCTTGGTTGCGCATGCGTAAAGAACCGCGCGGACATCGTCAGGCTTTGCTGCGGCTATGAATGCAGGCTGAATGATCCGGACCCCGGTGATTTCGGCATGACCCCGCTGATGCTGGCATGTTACTGCGGCTCCAAGGAGTCCGTAAGGGTGCTCGTCTCCTGCGGTGCCGACGTGAACGCGGCGGACGATGACGGCATGACGGCCCTGATGTACGCGGCCTCAAAGCATGATGCGGACACCGTAATCTTCCTGATAAACAATGGTGCGGACAAGACCGCGAGGAGCTCGGAGGGAAAGGACTACAAGGATTATGGCGATAAGTATGACTCAAGGGATATCAACCAGATGCTTGAAGACAAGGTAAAGGCGCATACCCCCGGCCTCAGTGCTGGCACGGAAGCCGTGACGGCGGAGCCGAAGTCATTCGGGGAGACATTCGACCTCTACCGGAGAAAATACTCCGAACGTTTCCCTGACAGGAAGAACTCCGACATATACCGGGGGGCGAGACTGTCCAAGCAGAGATTCTCCAAGATTCTCAGCAACAGGGGAACGGATTACCGCCCCAGGAAGGAGAACGTCATCGCCCTCGCCCTGGGGCTCAGGCTGACGCTCGCCGAGAGCGAGGACCTGCTGCAGAGCGCGGGATTCATCCTCTCGCCCAAAGACAAGGCGGACATGCTTGTGAAGGATTTCCTCGCCGGAGGAAAGCATGACATACATGAGCTGAACGGGCTGATCTACGAGGCGACCGGCAAATCCTATTTCAAGTCGATGACGGCGGGGGACGAGGAATAAAGTTCTTTCGTGGAACGGGAATCAGTTTTCATGGAGACACCCCGCGGGAATACATTTTTTATATTGTGTACATCTGGTAAAAACTGGTTTCCATACCTTACGTGGCAATTCCCTTGACATTGAGCAGTATAACCTGTAGAATCGATATATGAACAGGTCGTATAATTATGGTCTTGCGTGCTTGAGAATGCTCATGTGCTTTGAGGTAATTCTCATTCATTTTTGGACGGACTGCTTCTCGGATACTGCTCCAGTTTACTTGAGGCCATTTAAAATGCTTAGGGAAACGCTGATTAAAGACCGTATTCTCCCCTTGTACCCATCGGGAACCAAAAATTTGGAAATTCTTGCGGAAAAGTCAGCCGCCCTGAGCTTTTCCGCACCTTCAGGAGCCTGCGGGATGGGCTTCCCGCAGGGCT
>JAFSSU010000070.1 GCA_017450845.1 Treponema sp. | reverse complement strand
AGCTTCTTGACGGCGTAGACCTTCTTGCTCGCCGTGACCGGGGGCTTTCCCCCGCCCATCGTGGCGACGACCGAGATGTCGTTGAAGCCGTCGGAGAGGGTCTGGCTTGCGGCAGCGTCCGCGCCGTTCACCTTTATCTCGAGCGTCGCATCCGCAATCGAGCTCAGGATGTTAAGGGAGACCCCGCTGCTGTACTCCATGACCTCGTAGGAGTCTCCGCCCTGCTCCGCCGTGTTCCCGTTCGCCGCGCCGTCTCCGCCGAATCCGATGATGATGGCGGGGAGGTCTTCGAGCGGAACCGCGAAGGAGGCCCCTCCGTCCTCCTCGGCGGGCCCGGTCTTGCTGCCGTTGATGTATGGGGTGCCCTCAGGCAGGTATGCGGTCAGGCTGACGGTTATGATTGCCCCTATCCTCTGCCGGGGCACGGTGAAGCGGACGTTGCCGTCAGGACCGGGGAAGGCCGTTCCCTTGAAGTAGGCGTCGCCCGCTATCTCAAGCTCAACCCAGCCGCCCTCGGGCAGGTTCATCGATGATGCGGGAAGGATTACCTCGAACGTCCCGCGCTCCTCGGCGACCGGGTCCGCGTTGCCGCCGCCGGAGAGAATCTCGACGGCCTCGTCGCCGCGGCCCGAGTCCATCATCTGCATTATGTCCCAGGCGGACATCTCGCCGCCGGAGGAGGAGCCGGTCATGCCGCCCGAACCGCCAGAGCTCCCGCCCGAGGAGCCGGGGCTGTAGGTCTCGCCCTCGCTGTCGGCGGCTCCGCCGTTCCCGTTACAGGAGCTTATTAATAGAAGGGAAATCAGGAGAAGAAGGGTAGTTAGTTTGCCCCCCCCCCGTAAGCTATTGCTAACTACCGGGAATATGGCTGACATCAGTTTTTCCATGCGCGGGCACTCCTTGCCTTTAAGGTTGCGACTATTATAAACCCGTTGTCCGAATCTGTCACCTACACTTATGGGTAGTTTTTTGTGGAATTCTCAACTATTCTTTAAGAAAGCTGCGCCAAAAGGGCCAGCCAGGGAGATGCCGGGCCGGACAGGGAGCGGGAAGCCCTGCGCGACGGCTGAGCCAGCCGCCCCCCGCCGCCCCGCTTACTCCGACCGGAACTGGTCCACGTCCTTCCCCAGCTGGGTCACGCTGGCATCCAGGTCCCCGACGCACTTCTCCAGCCGCATTCCGCTCTGCTCGACGCTCCGGGCGTTCCCGGACATGCTTGAGACGCTTTCGCTTACGGCCTCGAGCGAGTCGCGCAGCTTGTCCATCTCGCCAAGGACCCGGCGGCTGCCATCCGCCATCGTGCGGGAGGACGAGCGGACGTTCTCGGCCGTCTTGTCCATGCCGGAAAGGGATGCTATGACGCGCCGGGAGTCCTCGTTCTGGCCCTCAAGCGAGGTCCGCACCGAGCGCACGAGCGAGTCGGTCTCGTGGATCCGGAGCGACACGCCGGAGAAGGCCTCGCTGGATTCCTGGGATGCCGCCACTATCTCGCCTATGCTGTCCTGGATGTTCCTCAGCTGGTCCCCGATCGTCTTGGACTGGCCGGATGATGTCTCGGACAGCTTCCTGATCTCGTCCGCGACGACTGCGAAGCCCTTTCCAGCCTCGCCCGCATGGGCAGCCTCGATCGCGGCGTTCATGGCGAGCAGGTTGGTCTGCTCCGCGATTGACGCGATGGCCGTGTTGGCCTCCTGAAGCATCTGGGACTGCTGCTCTATCTGGGAAATCCTCTCGTTCACCTTCTCCTGCTTGGCCATGCCGCTCTGGGCATCCTTGTCCAGCTGGTTGAACGAGGAGGCCATGCTCTCCATGGTCCCGCTTATCTGCTCTATGCTCTGCACGAGCTTGCCGACGGCGGCGGAGGACTCGCGTATGCCCTGGGTCTGGCTGTCGATCATCTCGTTGACCGTGGCGATGCTGGAAGTCACGTCCCGTATGACACCGGAGGCCCCGTTGAAACCGTCGGACTGGCTCCTCACCTGGGCCTGCACCGTGTCCAGCCCCTGCCGGATGCTCGTCATGGACTTGGTGACGGAGGTGACGCTCTCCTTCATGTCCTTGGAGACGATGCCGAGCGCGGAGCTGGAGCCCCTTATGGTCCCTATCATGCCCTCAAGCTTCTCGGAGAAGAGGTTGAATCCCTTCGCGAGCATGGAGGCCTCCTTGGTGAAGAAGTCCGGGTAGCGGCGGGAGAAGTCACCCTTCGCGATGAGCTCGCAGCCGGCGGCGAGCGTCCTGAAGTTGCCGGACACCCGGCTGGAGAGCACTATGTCCGTGACGGCCATCAGCAGGACAAGGCAGGCCAGGCCGACGAACAGGAAGGCTATCAGCTTCCTGTGCTCGCCGGAGAAGTCGGACTCGGGGCCGTCCACCACGATGAACCAGTCCGAATTCTCGATCGGATGCACACCGTAGAAGCTTCCGCCCTCTATGAACGACTTCGGGGTCCCGTCAAGGTAATTCTGCCTGGTGTAGGAACTGAACGAGACCTCGTCGAAATAGTTCCTGCTCATGATCGCGTTGTTGTCCGCGTTCGTCAGGTACAGGCCGTCTTTGGTGATGATGTTTATGATGCTGTTCTGCGAGAGGTTTATGCCCCTGACAGCCTTGCTCAGGGCATCGAGCACTATGTCGAATGCCGCTATGCCGATGATGTTCCCGTCATCTCCAAGGACCCGGTAGCTTATCGTTACGATGGTCTTGCCCGTGTTCACGTCGTTGAAGGGCTCGGTGTAGCAGATGGAGTTCCTGTTGCTCATGGCGTTCTTGTGCCAGAGGCGGGACTGCATGTCGAAGTCCGGGGCCGCCTCCCAGCCGGAATGGGAGATCAGCGTCCCCCCGTCCCATATCTGCTCCGCCGTCGCATAGTAGAGGAGCGTGTCGCCCGGCAAGCCCCTTCCCATGCTGTGGATAACCTCGGTGAGCTTCGCCCTGTCGCCCGCAAGGGGAGGGACCACGTCCGCGAGGGTCTGCACCAGCTCGTTGTACTCACCGAGAATCCCGGAGATCTCCTTGTCCAGCGTCTCCATCGTCTGGTCAACCGAGCGTATCGTGGAGCTTTTCACGACATGCATCAGCAGGAATATATAGGAAATGCTGAGGAACAGGGCGACGATCAGCATTGAGCCGATCGTCCCGAGCAGAACCTCCGACCTGAGGGACATCTTCTTATTATTCACGGCGAACTCCTGTCACTATATTCGGCATAACTATAACACAGCATAAAAAATTATGCAAATACGATTGACAGGAGGGAACCCCGAAAATGGGAGGGAAGGCCTTTCCCCTACTTCCCCGCCTCGGCGTAGATTCCCAGCAGGCGGACATATTCCGTGGCCTCGTTGAGCTTGCCCATCAGGCCCGCCACGATGGAGCTGGCCGGCATGTCCGAAGGCTTTCCTCCCGGCCCCGAAAGCTCCGCGTCCATGTAGAACCAGTACTTCCACGGCTCGCCAGCTATGGGGCGGGACTCCAGGCGCGTCAGGTTCAGCTTGCAGCCGCTGAAGATTCCCAGCACCCGGTGGAGCGCGCCCGGCTCGTTCCTCGTCTTGATGATGAAGCTCGCCATGTTAGGCACGATGTTGACCTCGCCGGAGATGCCCCTGCTGTCCGCCGAGTTGGACTGGATGACGACGAAGCGGGTGAAGTTGCCCGGGTCGTCCTCTATGTCCTCGGCGAGCAGGTCAAGCCCGTAGAGGGGGGCGTTGAGGGGGCTCGCTATGGCGGCGTTCTCCTTGAGGCCGCCCTTCGCGACCAGCTCGGCGGCGGTCGCGGTGGAGGCTGCCTCCACCATCGTCCAGCCCTTGTGCGCGTCCAAGAACTTCTTGCTCTGGCTCAGGGCCTGGGGGTGGGAGTAGACCCGCCTTATGCCGGAAAGCGTCGCGCCTTTCACGCCGAGCAGGGCATGGCGGATGTTCAGCGTCACCGCCCCGACTATGCTCACGTCCTCGAAGCGGGTGAAGTTGTCGTAGTTCTGGTAGACCGAGCCTGCGAGCGAGTTCTCGATCGGGACCATGCCGTAGTCCGCCTTGCCGTCTATGACCGCCTGGAAGATCTCCGGGAAGGAGTCCACGGGGCTTGCCTCGCAGTCCGCCGCGTCAAAGTAGCGGGATATCGCCTGCTCCGCGTATGCCCCCCGCTTGCCCGAGTAGGCGACGACAACCTTGCCCTTGCGCCTGCCTCCCTCCTGGACGCGGACAACCGAGGGCATCTCCTGCCGGATGTGGGCAACGGACTTGCCCATGACGGGGGCCAGTGCCTCCACGTCGTGCATCATCTTGTCGAACTGGGCGGGCAGCATGGACTGGGCCCCGTCCACCAGAGCCCTGCCGGGGTCCTGGTGCACCTCCACCATCAGGCCGTCCGCCCCGCTCGCAATGGCGGCAAGGCCCATCGCCCCGACCTTGTCGCGGGTCAGCACGGTATGGCTCGGGTCCACGATGATCGGCAGGTGGGTCAGCTGGCGCAGGACGGGGACGGCGGAAAGGTCCAGCGTGTTGCGGGTCGCCTTCTCGAAGGTGCGTATGCCCCGCTCGCACAAAATGACGCTGTCGGTCCCGCTCGAGAGCAGGTACTCCGCCGACATGAGAAGCTCCTCCAGCGTCGCCGAGTAGCTGCGGCGCAGGATGACGGGCCTGCCCGTCGCGCCGACCGCCTTGAGCAGGTCAAAGTCCTGCATGGTCCTGGCCCCTATCTGGAATACATCGACGTAATCGAGCATCATGGGGATGTGGCTCGCGGAGACAAGCTCCGTCACGACGGGGAGGCCGTAGCGTTCGCCCGCCTCCTTGAGGTATTTAAGCCCCTCCTCCCCCAGGCCCTGGAAGTTGTAGGGGGAAGAGTTGGGCTCGTAGGCACCGCCGCGCAGCATGACCGCTCCGCTCGCCGCGACCCGGGCGGCCGTCTCCATCAGCTGCTCCCGGCTCTCCACCGCCCTGGGCCCCGCGATGACGGCGACCCGCTGGCCGCCTATGCGGATTTTCTGCCCGCGCCCGTTGGGGATCTCCACGACGGTGTCCTCCCGCTTGAATTCCCGGCTGGCCAGCTTGTAGGGCTTGCTGATGGGTATGACCTGGGCAACCCCCGGCATGGCCTCCACCTCGCGGCGGTCCACGGAAAGCTTGCCGACGGCGGCGATGACCGTGTCCTCCTCGCCGACAATCTCGTTGAGCTTGAACTGCTTCGCTGTCAGGAAGCTTTCTATTGACTTTTTCTCCGAGGGGCTTATCCCCTTCCTTAATACGACGACCATAGGCGGATTATACCCGATAGGTCGCGGCACAACAAGTTCCTTTCGGGAAGAGGCGGATAATTTTTCGTATATCGACCTTCCCCCGGCAGGCCCGAATCCTTGAAAACATGCCCCGCCTGTGCTAGCATATGGACTGTAAAGAAGATGTCAGGAGGAAGGTGCATGGAATTCACCGTCGGCGTCGGGAAGTCGGACTTTGAGGCAATCAGGACGGCAGGAAACTATTACGTAGACAAGACGGAGCTGATCTATGAGCTTGCCGCCAAGCGCGAGAACGGAGTGACGCTCTTCACCCGGCCGCGCAGGTTCGGCAAGACGCTGACGATGAGCATGCTGGCAAACTTCTTCGACATCCGCAAGGACAGCCGGGCCATCTTCGGGGGCCTGGACATCATGCGCCATGAGGACTTCTGCAGGGAATGGATGAACCAGAGGCCCGTCCTGTCCGTCTCGCTCAAGGACGTGGAGGGCATGAGCTTCGAGGACGCTTTCGATATGCTCAGGACGACGCTGGCAGACCTGTGCACGGGCCTCACAGGAATTGAATCAAGCCAGTCCTTGAATCCCTCTGACAAGAATTTGTTCAACCGGCTGATGTTCAAGACCGCCAGCAAGGACGACGTGAAGAACTCCCTCAAGTCCCTGATGCGGATGCTGAGCGCCGCTTTCGGCAGGAAGGTCATCCTTTTGATTGACGAGTACGACGTTCCCCTGGCCCGGGCGAGCGAGAAGAACACGCCGGAGAACCAGTTCTATGCCAATATGCTGGACGTGATACGGGGAATGCTGAGCTCGTCGCTCAAGGACAACGAGTTCCTGGAGTTCGCCGTCGTCACGGGCTGCCTGCGGATAGCAAAGGAGAGCATATTCACCGGCACGAACAACTTCGCCAGTTACTCCGTGATAGACGAGCGTTTCAGCCACTATTTCGGCTTCACCGGGGAAGAGGTCGGGAAGATGCTCGAGGCATCCGGCCTGGAGGATGCCTCCGGCGTGATACGAGAATGGTACGACGGCTACGTTTTCGGGACCAGCCACGTCTACTGCCCCTGGGATGTCATAAGCTACTTGTACGATTTGCGCGCCGACCCTGCGGTCCTCCCCAAGAACTACTGGGGGAACACCAGCCACAACGGAATCCTGCTCTCGTTCGTCAAACGGCCCGAGTTCAGGGTCAAGGGCAAGTTCGAGATTTTGATGAACGGGGGGACGGTCACGCAGACAATCTCGGACGGGCTGACATACGACACGCTGGTCTCCTCCGAGGACAACCTCTGGAGCGTCCTCCTGATGACCGGCTACGTGACCAAGTCCGACCCCTCGGAGCGGGGCAGCACGGTGAGTCTCAGGATTCCCAACCGGGAAGTTGCGGCCATATTCCAGGGGGCGGTGGCGAGGCTCTTCCAGGACACCGTGGACAGGCGGGTGCAGGACTCCCTCATGGACGCGCTCTGGAACGGGGACGAGGAGGCCGCGGGCAAGGCCGTGTCCGACCTCCTGTGGAAGACGATAAGCTACAACGACTACCACGAGGATTATTACCACGCGTTCCTGGCCGGGGTATTCACGGGAATCGGCTACGAGGTGGAGTTGAACAAGGAGAAGGGGCTGGGAAGGCCGGACATCCTGCTCAAGGACGACGACAACCGCCGGGTCCTGATAATCGAGGCGAAGAAGTCCAGCAGGGAGGCGGACATGGAAGGAGACTGCAGGAAGGCCATAGCCCAGATTGCCGGGCAAGGGTACGCCGAGGGCCTGTACGACTACGGCTACACCCAGGTGCGCTGCTACGGGGTCGCCTTCTTCCGCAAGCGGGCACTGGTCAGGCTCGGGTAAAGGAATTTGAGGCCCACGCCCGCACCACGCATTCCGTACGGAAACAAAATATTTACCGTATTGAAACAAAACTTTTACCGTACGTAAACAAAATATTTACCGTAAGGAAAGGCAGGCACTGGCTGATTCGGACAGTGCCTGCACAGCTTGTCGGGGTCAGCCCCCCCCCGGAGGGGAAGAGAACACGGCCCGTGTTTCCTCCCCGCATATAACGCATTCCAGCTTATTCCGCGAAAAACTCCCGTACTGCGGCGGCCATCTGGTCCATGTGCTTCGTGAAGCAGTGGTCGTCGCCTTCTATCGTGACGAGCCGCGCGTTCTTGTAGAGCTT
>JAFSSU010000069.1 GCA_017450845.1 Treponema sp. | reverse complement strand
ACTCCATGCCCGCATGGTACTGGGAGGCTGCCCGCTATGACGGAAAGGACTTGTTCGTTCCCGTCTACAAGGAAGGGGCCGAGGGCTACATGATCAAGGTCCTCCTCTCTGCCGCTGACAAGATCGGCGGGGTTGACATGAAGGCGATCGAGAACGCTGGGAACAGCACCTATGACAAGCTCAAGGCCCTGGAGCCCTATATGGCGAAGGCTGTCGGCAAGGTCAAGTACCCCTTCATCTTCGCCGGAACCGCCATGTTCTACCGCTTCTACCTGGACAGGTTCGACTGCATCGACAACGGCCTGCTGTCCCTCATCGGCGTAGACCAGAAGACCAACGAGATGGTCAACACCATCCAGACCAAGGAATTCGAGCAGTACTGCACGATGATGGCCGAGTGGGGCGAGAAGGGCTACATCAATGTTGATGATGAGATCGGTGGCATCGTCAACACCCAGACCTGCCTTACCCAGGACTGGATGTTCAACTGGTGGACCGCCGTTCCGAACAACAAGGAATCTGAGGGCCGCGACGGAAACCAGCCCGAGGACTTTGCCCAGGTGACCAAGAACTGGGGACGGTCAACGACGACGCTCGGTTCCTGTTTCGCGGTCTCGGCCCGGTGTTCCGAGCAGACCGCCAAGGATTGCGTGGACTTCCTGGGCTACCTGTTCACGGACAACAAGGTCGCCAACCTCTACACCTACGGCATCGAGGGCAAGGACTACGTGATGACGAACGGCAAGGTTGACAGGACTAGCACGAACCCCAGTTACAGCCACAGTCCCTGGGAGTCAACCTCCGTCAAGGCCGTCACGCTCGAGGTGAACGAGCCCGACAACAAGGTGCAGATGTATGATGACTTCAACAACAACGCCTCCGGAACGGTTGCCTCCGGCTTCCGCTTCGACCATTCCAGCGTTGATGCCGCCTATACTTCCTGCGTGAACCTCTTTGAGGAGTACGGGAAGTCCCTGGAGCTCGGCGCGTACGGTTCCAAGAACGTCAAGTCCAAGATCGCCGAGTTCCAGAAGAAGCTCGACGATGCCGGATACCAGGACGTCCTGGCCGAGGCCCAGAAGCAGTACAACGCCTGGAAGGCCTCCAACTAAGCTTCCTGGCTTGAGTTCCTGATAAACAGCAGAGTGCCGGCGGGTAGCCGGCACTTTTTTTTGCCTTGCGGATGCGCGGGAAGACGTTTCCGTGAAATTCTACTGCAATTGCTTTATAAAAACTGCCGTATATGCTATAATCCCTGCGATGGAACGACCTAAGATTTGCATGACGCTCACGGGCAGCACGCTGAGCGAGAACCTTGCCCTCCTGGAGAAGTACCGGCCCTATATCGATATGGTGGAGCTGAGGGCGGACTTCCTGAACACCGACGAGCGGCTCCTCTCGAGGCGTTTCCCCGCGCTGGCGAGGATTCCCTGCCTGCTGACGATACGGCGGGCGATTGACGGCGGCCGCTACGTGGAGGGGGAGGGGGCGAGGACCGTGATGTTCGCCCGGGCCCTTTCCTTCGCCGACTCCGATGAGTCCAAGAACTTCGCCTACGTGGACTTCGAGGAGGACTTCCATGTCCCGAGCCTGCAGGATGCGGCCCTCGCGTTCGGAACGAGGATTGTCCGCAGCGTCCATGACATGAAGAACCCCATAAAGAACGTCGCCCAAAGGCTTGAGGACCTGAGGACATCCGGCTATGAGATTCCGAAGATTGCCTTCATGCCCCATTCCCTGGAGGATGTGACGGAGCTTTTCAGGGAGGCGTCCAAGCTCAAGGACACCCAGCACATCCTGATCGCGATGGGGCCGCTCGGCCTGCCGTCCCGCCTGCTCGCCGCCAAGCTCAAGAACTACCTGACCTTCTGCTCCCCCCGGGACAAGAACGAGGGCATTGCCAACCTGGGGCACCTGGATCCCCAGACCCTGAACGATGTCTACCATTTCAAGATGGTCAACGAGAACACCAAGGTCTTCGGTATAACCGGATGGCCCCTTGACGCGACTTCCAGCCCCCAGCTGCACAACTCGGGCTACGAGGGGCACAACATAAACGCCGTCTACATCCCGGTCAAGACCCCGGAGGTCAGGGATGCCGTGGAATTTGCGGATGTCGTCGGCATGACCGGGCTTTCCGTGACGGTGTGCCACAAGGAGAAGGTTCTTGAGTGCGTCGGGGAGCAGGACGACACGGTCAGGGCAATAGGCTCCAGCAATACGCTCGTCAAGAAAGCCGGGGTCTGGAAGGCCTACAATACCGATGGATCCGGTTTCACCGCGGCCCTGCTGAAGTTCACGGGGACAAAGGACCTGAGGGGCTGGAAGGTCTCCATAATAGGGGCGGGAGGCGCGGCCAAGGCTGTCGCGTGGGCGGTCAAGTCGCTCAAGGCCAAGGCCTGCGTGTTCAACAGGACTTTCTCCAAGGCCGTCTCGCTGGCCGAGCGCTATGGGTTTGAGGCCGAGATCCTTCCCGGGGAGCCCTCGGAATCCGCCGCCCGGACGCTCAGGAAGTACAGCGACCTGATAATCCAGACGACCTCCGTCGGCATGAACTCCTCGGAGCCTTCCTCGGCCTCCAACGACCCGGTTTTCTTCTATGATTTCACCGGAAAGGAGATGCTGCTTGACATCATTTATGTCCCGGCCGTCACCCCGGTCATGCGGCGCGCTTCCGCGATCGGCTGCAAGGTCTGCAACGGCTTTGACATGCTCCGCTTTCAGGGCTACGAGCAGTTCGAGCTGTTCACTGGGGAAAAATACTGACAGTCCTTGCGGTCCCGTTACAGTATCTTGTAATCGGGGCCGTCCCTTCCCTCGAACACCCTGACCAGGCAGGGCTCTTCGGTCACGTTGTCGCAGAAGCGGGCCAGGTTCATTGCCTCGGGTGAAAGCAGGTCGTCCGGGTTGTAGGAGAGCTCGACCTGGCTTTCCTCGCCCTCTTCGACGACACGTGACATGGCACCGTTCAGCCGTATCAGGTCCTCGGCCGCCGCCCACAGATGTCCCTTGTGCTTCTCCTCGAACTTCTCCCGCAGGAAGGCCAGCTGCATCCGTTCCAGCTCCTTGTGCGACGCGTCCTCCGGCACGAACTCCGTGTAATAGGAGCAGTTGTTGCACTGCTGCCACTCGTCCGCGTCGGCGAAGAGGGTGGAGGGGGTGATTTTGAGCGCCTGGACTATCTGGTTGAACCAGGGGACGGCCCTGCCCTCCGTGTAGAAGGTCCTGCACGCGAACGCCATGGTGCGGGAGAAGTCCAGGTCCTTGGACGAATATGTGCCTGTCGGGCGGGCTTCTTCCTTCTGCCCGAACTGCGGGAAGTCTATGTGGTTGGGGTAGAGGCTTGCGGCGAAGTCCAGCCTGTCGCGGAAGGCACGGAAGCTGTCGCCGTCCTGCACGCCCCAGCCCATCGAGAAGCCGATGACCAGGCCTGACTGGTTCAGGATGTCTGCCCTGCCCTTGTAGAGCTTCTTGTTCAGGCCGAGGACTCCGCCCTTCAGTTCCCCCTCGAGGGGGATTTCGATGGAGACGTACAGGTCCGAGAGCTTTTCCAGGATGGGCATGTCGATGAGCCGGGCCTCCACGGGCAGGGAGATGAAGAGCTCTGGGCACTTTTCTGCCACTAGGTCGGCCAGTGCGAGCAGGGCCTTCCTGTCCGAGGCGAGTTTCCGGTCATGGACGAAGAACTCCGTGACCCCCGACTGGTAGAGCTGGGGCAGTTTCTCTAAAAGCTCGTCGCTCGGGACTTCCAGATTCATGCGTTCCTCCTTTCGTTCGGCCCGATTATATCACAATGAGGGTCTTTGTGCAGGGGGCTGGGCGGGCGGAAAAAGGGGAAAAAAAGAATCGAAAAAAATATAAAAAAGTTTGCTTTTTTTTCTTTTTTGTGCTAAAGTTTTTGTAAGTTCAACACGACTATATATATGAAACTCTATGACTGCTCAACTTCCTAGAAGACAACAGACAGGAGATTTCATTGTAAAGGATTGCAGATGTAGCCTTGTAATGCAGATGCAATCTTTTACAAACCGGGCAGAAAGGATTTTGTCCGTATACAATTTCCATGGAGGAAAATTATGGTCATCAACCACAACATGTCAGCAATGTTCGCCAATCGTTCTCTGGGGATCAGCAATGGTCACATGCAGAAGGATATGGAGAAGCTCTCTTCTGGTGAGAAAATCAACCGCGCTGGTGACGACGCTTCAGGACTCGCAGTATCTGAGAAGATGCGCGCGCAGATCCGCGGCTTGAACCAGGCTTCTAGGAACGCTGCCAACGGTATCAGCTTCATTCAGACCACTGAAGGATACCTCAAAGAGACGACTGAGATTGTTCATCGCCTCCGCGAGCTGGCTGTTACCTCCAGCAACGGAATCTACACGGACGAGGATCGCACCTACATCCAGGTTGAGGTCAGCTCTTTGATCGCTGAGATAGACCGCATCGCTTCCTGCGCGCAGTTCAACGGCTTGAACATGCTCACCGGACGCTATGCCCGTGGCACGGGTGAGAACACCCCCACTGCTTCTATGTGGCTCCACATCGGTGCTAACATGGATCAGAGGACCCAGGTTTACATCGGCACGATGACTGCTGCCGCTCTTGGAATCCGCAACGTCGGAACCGAAGAGATCATGACTTTGCAGACGCCGGAGGATGCCAACCGCGCAATCGGTACGCTCGATGAGTCCCTCAAGAGGATCAACAAGCAGCGCGCCGACCTTGGTGCTTACCAGAACCGCCTTGAGAAGACCGTCGAGGGATTGGATGTTGCAGCTGAGAACACTCAGGCTTCAGAGTCCAGGATCCGCGACACCGACATGGCGTACCAGATGGTCGAGTTCACCAAGAACCAGATTCTCACGCAGTCCGGAACGGCTATGCTGGCCCAGGCCAACGCACAGTCTCAGACGGTCTTGTCTTTGCTGAGATAGTATGGTATAATATAAGTGGTAGGGGAGGGGTTCCTGCTGAGCAGGGAACCCTGACCCACCGCTTATTGCGCGGCTTAGTTTTGTTCTGCAGGCGGTTCCCGCCTTATTCAAATCTAATCCGTTCAAGCAAGAAGCAATCAGTCCCGATTTAGACGGGATATTGTTCTTTGACAAAGCCCCTTCATGGGTTTGTAACAGTATAGACTGTTGCTATGTAACTCTTACCTATGCATAGTAACAATTCCTGCTGTAATGGGTCTAAACGGCGGCCAGGGGCGCAATAACTGGCCGTCCGCCCGTACAAATCAGGCGTAAAGCATGATGCCTTACGAATCGCACATGGAGGATAAGTTATGGTAATCAATCACAACATGAGTGCCATGTTCGCCAACCGGACACTGGGACTCAGCGCTGCTGACTTGCAGGGCAACATTGCAAAGCTCAGCTCAGGCGAGAAGATCAACAAGGCTGGAGACGATGCTTCAGGGCTTGCCGTATCTGAGAAGATGCGTGCGCAGGTTCGTGGTCTTAACCAGGCCAACAGGAACACGCAGAATGCGATCAACTTCATCCAGACGACCGAGGGTTATCTGAATGAGACGACCGACATCCTGCAGCGCATCCGCGAGCTCTCCGTGCAGTCCGCCAACGGAATCTACACGGACGAGGATCGTATGCAGATCCAGGTTGAGGTTTCTCAGCTTGTTGCCGAGGTCGATCGCATCGCTTCCTCTGCGCAGTTCAATGGATTGAACATGCTCACCGGTCGCTATGCACAGAACTCTGTCGCGAACGAGACTATGCTGTTCCACGTTGGTGCCAATATGGATCAGCGCATGACTGCCTATGTCGGAACTATGACCGCACAGGCTCTCGGACTCAGGTCCACGCAGGGAACTGACGAAATCATGAGCCTTTCGACTCCTGATTCCGCTAACGTCGCCATCGGCACGATTGACAACGCATTGAAGCTTGTTAACAAGCAGCGTGCGGATCTTGGAGCGTATCAGAACCGCCTTGAGGAGACTTCTTACGGTCTCGGAATTGCGGCTGAGAACACTCAGGCTGCGGAGTCCACTATCCGTGACACGGATATGGCTTCTGAGATGGTCGAGTTCACCAAGAACCAGATCCTCTCACAGTCTGGAACGGCTATGCTTGCCCAGGCCAACAACTCGGCTGAAAGCGTGCTTGCCCTGCTCCGCTAGAAGAGGGAAGGAAAAATGTACTTTGTTTAAGAGATAGCTGGATGTCATCTTTTGACAAAGTACAAGAGAAAGTGGGAGGGGTGCGCCCCCTTCCCCCTTTTTCAATTTTCAGGAGGAAAGTGTCCATGAATACAGCAATCAGTATGATTGGGCAGATGGCGGCCACGGATGGCCTGTACAAGACTCCAGCAACATCGAAAGGGAAGAAGGCTTATAGCGGGAATCCTACGGAGGCCGTGTTAAGCAATTTCCCTAACAGTGCGGCTGAAGTTGCGGAAACTCTGTCTCAAAACATTGCCGATACCAAGAACAGTGTCGAGAAGGTTCTCAAGACCTCGGATGTTGTCCTCGGTAGAACGTTGCAGTTTTCTGTGAACCAAGAGTTGGGAAGGGTCGTAGTCAAGGTAATCGATCCGAACACTCAGAGGGTCATACGGGAAATCCCGTCAGAGGATATGCAGAGGTTGCAGGCTTATCTCAAAGAGGCCTCCGGCTTGATTTTTGATGAGAATGTATAAGCAACTACGCTGTCTCCAAGGGGCAGCGTAGTTCTTCTTTTAAATGAGGGGGCGGGACTATGGCAGACGGGTTAAGCATACCTGGAGTTTCGGACAAATACAAAACCAATGATCTCGTTGAGGCTTTGATGGAGGTGGAGCGGATTCCCCTTAAGAGGGAAGAGTCCAATCGCGAGAAATATCAAGGACAGCAGGATGCCTGGAGGGTCGTGAACCAGAAGGTCTCTACCCTCAGGGAAAGCGTCAAGACCCTCTATTCATTTGACAATCCTTTCAACAGCAAGAATGCGGGTTCCTCCGATGAGAATGCGATAACGGCTGACGCTGACCGTGACGCTGAAGTCGGCGACTTCAAGATTGAGGTCGTCCAGGAGGCTACGGCGGACCGCTTTCTGAGCGGGAACATAGACAAGAACTATAAGGTCGAGGCCGGACGTTATGTCTTCGGTGTCGGCGACAAGACCATAGATTTCAACTGGAAGGGGGGCAAACTCCCTGACTTTGTGAAGGCCCTGAACAAGCGGGGGACTGACCTGCTCAAAGCGAGTGTCATCGGCGTGAGCAAGAAGGACAGCGCTCTCCTCATCGAGGGACTCAAGGAGGGGGCGGAGAACAAGCTCGTCTTCAAGGAGAAAGCCCTCGAGTTCGCCATGGCAATCGATATGGTGGGGGAGGCCAAGATGGAGACGACCAGCCTCTCCTCATCTCTCATGGACTACAAGGTTCCGGCGACGAGCGATGCCGTGTCCCAGGCGGATATGCCTGCCCTGTCCAAGGGGGGCGTGACGATGCAGGACGGCAGCATTTCTATTCCCGCACGGAACGCGATAGAGATTCCGCTGGCCGCAGGCATAAACGCGGACGGAAACCAGATGCTTCAGTTCAGCTTCAAGGCGGAAGAGACCGTAGACATCACCGAAAGCTACAACAACTCGCTCGCTGATCCCGACTTGCCGGATGCGGGAAGCGTCACGTTCGGGGGCATAACGATTTACAATGAAAAGAGCGATGCCTCTCTCGACGCGGCCATCGTAAAGGCTGACAAAGTACCTCTCAATCCCATAGAGGACTCCAACTACATCGCGATACGGGGCAAGGACGGGTCAGAGACCCCGGTGGACATAAGTTCCCTTCCCGTGGACGAGGACGGGAACGTGACGGTCTCGATATCCCTCGATGACTATCCGGACGCGGAGGGGCTTATTATCCGCAACTCCAACACGGGGAAGGCCATTACGATGAGCGTGCCCCAGTCGTTCGACGCGGCCCAGGCGAGGGGGTACAATCCCAAGCACGCCATAACGAGCGCAGGGGACGCTACGCTGAAGTACGAGGGCATAACGATAACCCGCGGCTCAAACGACATAGACGACATCGTTCCTGAAGTGACCCTGCATGTCCATGGCAAGACCGACCGGCCCGCGACGATAAGCGTCACGAGCGACAAGGATGCGGTCAAGGATGCCCTCATCACCTTCGTCGGCAACTACAACCAGGTGCTGGCCGAGATAAATATCCTGACCAGCAACAAGCCCGAAATCATCACGGAGCTTGACTACCTGTCGAGTGACGAGAAGGAAAAGGCTGAGGAGAAACTCGGCATGTTCATGGGAGACTTCACGCTGAACAACGGCAAGTCCTCCATGCAGAGGATTGTGACCGCGGCTTACCAGCACTCCGAGTTCGCCGAGATTACGATGCTCAACCAGATTGGCATTTCTTCCAACGCCGCGACCAACAGCACGAGCTACAGTGCGTCGCGTCTGAGGGGCTACCTTGAGATAGATGAGAAGAAGCTCGACTCGGCCATAGACAACAACCTGGAGGATATAAAGAAGCTCTTTGGCTATGACAAGGATGGCGACCTGATTGCGGATGACGGCATAGCCTATATGCTTGAGAAGCAGACTGCCTCCTGGACCCAGGCCGGTGGCATCATCGCGTCCAAGATGAACACGCTCGACTCCCAGATAGAGAACTCCAACAAGAAAATCTCGGAGCTCCAGGTCCAGCTGGATCGGAAGGAGAGCAACCTGAAGGCAAAGTATTCCAACATGGAGGGGACGCTGAACAGCCTTGAAAGCCAGCAGAAGTCCATCCAGAATGCCTTCTCCAATAATTCTAGCAACAATAAGTAGGGGATGGGGAAATGTTTCTTAAAGTGAACGGTCAGGATGTGGATGTGACCCTCGAGGATGAGAAGACGGTAGGGGATGTCCTTAAGTCTTTTGAGGATGCCGCTTCCCAGAATGAGGCGACTACGGTCAAAATCGTCCTTGATGGTGAGCAGGTCTCCCCGGACAAGTTCGATTCGATTCTGGATTATCCGCTGGGCGAGAATACGACCCTGGATCTGACGGTTCTGACGAAAGGTCAGCTGGTTGATTCCCTGAGGGACATATCAGAAAGAATAAGCAAGCTTTCCCTTGGTGATATTCCTGTTCTCCTGCAAGCTGGCAAAGACAAGGAGGTCGCCTCCATCATTGAAAGCCTGGCCGCTGACTGCAATGCGTTTTTCCATACGGCGACGATGACCTCCCTCTTCCCCGAGCTTTACGGCAAGCTGACGATTGACGGATCCGCTTTCTTGGACTTCTTCAAGGATTTTCTTCCTATCCTTTCTGACCTCAAGGATGCGATGGAGGGTAACGACACCGTCACGGTCGGGGATTTGGCGGAGTATGAGATAAGCCCCAGGCTCAAGGCAATCACGCAGGCAATATCGACTCTCTGATTGTTTGGCTTTTTGCTGTGTGATATTGCCTTTTGTGCCGATTTTGATATATAAGGGGTAGGCTATGCCGTTTATTAATGCGAATTTGCTTCTGGATGTTGAGAGAAAGGCCGGTGTCAACAGCGCGATGTATGCGGTTATGGGCGTTGTGCTTTGCATAATCGTTGGCGCGACTTTTGTCGGCCTTGTTCTTGCCAAGATACGGGCGGCCAGGGCTAAGAATAACTGGCTTGAGGTGAACAAAGACAAGCCGACCAAAAAAGAGAATATCAACAATGTCGCGCAGCTCGCGGGCCTGAATGCAGAGGAAAAGAAAATCCTCGAGGCGACCTGCAAGAAATTTACTCCCAGGAACTTGGAATATCTTATCCGTGATAAGGATGCCATAAAAGAGCTTTTCAGGAAGCAGTACGAGGATATGAAGAGTGTCCGTTCTGACGAGCAGAAGATGCAGGCCTTCTTTGATATGCGTTACAAGATTGACAAGGCTCATGAGAACCTGACGACGCTGACCAACGCGAAGGCGATTCCTGAGGGGCAGAAGCTGACCTATATGGACAGCAGCCATTACCAGTGGACTCTGACTCTGGATAGGGTTGACAACCAGGGAATCGTCCTGTCCGTACCGCAGCAGCTGTATGCGAGCGACAAGAAGCCCGCCCCCCTCGCAAAATTCGTCACGACTTTCAGGACTGACTCCGGTTCCTCCTATGCGCTATTGTCGCGTGTCGTCCGTTACGAGGAGGAGAAGAGCGGGAAGTTTATTCTCATCGCATCCTCGAACTCTACCCTGACCGCTGCTCAGCGACGCACATCCAAGCGCCATCCGCTGTCAGTTCCTTGCAAGTTCTCATCTGTCAAGGCCCTCAAGCAGGGAAATTCCGTAAACTATGAGATTGCAGAGAAGCGCTATGACGGGCAGCTGCATGATGTCTCCACGGGCGGATGCCGCTTTGACTGCCAGATACCGATAAAGCAGGGGCAGTACCTGAGCCTTGAGTTCAGCATCGGTAGTACTCCCATACAGGTAATCGGATATATCGTCATGACGACGAAAGCTTCTGCCGCCGAAAGCAATATGTACTTCCTCCATGTTAAGTTCGTGGATCTCGGCATTGCCGACAAAAACAGGATATCTGCCTTTGTGTATGACTATGACTAGTCAGGCATTCAAGAAAACTATTGTTTTTAATAGAATTTTACGTTATAATAGTTAGTACAATGCGAGTAGCTGAGATTAAATCTATTTCAAAGGAAGAAGGCTATATCTACTATATAAATCGCTATAAGGCGACGGCAGTGATAGAGTACCTTTCCAAAGAGACTTCCTTTCCTTTCTCCTTCTATGTCGAAATAAACCCTTTGGGAATGCGGTCGTATCATGTGAACGACATTCCCAGAACTCTTGATTACCCCCTTCTTCCGGTGATGAAGGCCCTCAAAGAATACGTCATCAAGATGGACAAGAACCGCGAGTTGCCATGACGGGCGGAAGCTTCGTTTTTACGCCTCAGTCCGAGGAAGAGACGAT
Source organism: Treponema sp. (assembly GCA_017450845.1). GTDB lineage: Bacteria > Spirochaetota > Spirochaetia > Treponematales > Treponemataceae > Treponema_D. The sequence continues at coordinate 9,699 of JAFSSU010000069.1, read as the reverse complement.
TGCCCTCGGTGAACGGATTGGCAGGCTTCTGAAGGCCGGGGATGTCATAGCGATGACAGGCACTCTTGGAGCGGGAAAGACGACAATCACCAAAGGTATAGCGAAAGCCCTCGGGGTCGAGGATACGGTAACCAGCCCGACTTTCTGCCTGGTCAGCGAGTACGAGGGGGGCAGGATGCCGCTCTATCATATTGATGCCTACCGTCTGGACGGGGAGGAGGACTTCCTGAACCTCGGGGTCGAGGAGATGCTTTATGGCAAGGGGGTTTCGGTCATCGAATGGAGCGAGAACGTCGGCTCCTGCCTGCCCAAGAGGACTATCCGGATGAGCCTGTCACCCAGGGATGATGGCAGCCGGGAAATCAAGATAGACAACTGGAACAACGGAACAATCGAATGAAAGCCCTTGCAATTGACTGTGCGGTCTCAAGAATAGCAATCGCCTCAAAGAGCGATGAGAGCACGGTAAAAATCGTATACGACATAGGAATCAGGCAGTCGGAAAAACTGTTGCCTGCGGTTGACTTTGTGATGGGGGAACTTGGTCTGACCCCTTCCCAACTGGATTATACCTGCCTGACCCTGGGGCCGGGTTCGTTCACGGGACTCCGTTTGGGGCTGAGTACGCTCAAGGCCCTGACCCTTGCCTGCGGAACTCCCGTCTATGGCATCCCCAGCCTTGAGGCCTACGCATTCCCTTGTTCCAAGGAGGAGAGCGTCATCAGCGTAATCGAAGCAAAAGAGGACGAGTACTTCTATCAGTTCTTCTCCAAGGGGAGTGCCCTGACAGAAATCGAAGACAAGGCTGTCTCTGATATAGCGGGTCTTCTGAGCCAGGAACAAAGGACGCTTGTCACCGGGCCCGCAGCGCAGGTCTTTGCCGATGGTGTGCGGCAGGTTTCTCCCCTCATACTTTTGGAGGATTTCTACGCCGGATGCGACTGTACGGGCAGCCTGTTCGCCCTTGCGGAGCAGCGGATGGCCAGCGGTGCCCAGCCTCTTCAGGATTATGACGGTCCCCTCTATGCCCGCAAAAGCGAGGCGGAACTTGTCCTTGAGGCCAAGAACACAAAAGCCTGATAGTCCGCAGTTGCTGGGAAATTGTGTTTCCCCCCTTGCAAAATCCAACAATACTTAATATACTTCAATAAGATTAAAGAGATATTGCCGAGGTAAAACTATGGGTAAGACAATTGCAGAGAAGATTTTTGATGCCCACCTTGTGGACCAGCCCTTCGAGGGGACGAACATACTCAGGCTGGACAGGGTGTTCTGCCACGAGATAACTACGCCTATCGCGATAAACGACCTTGTTGAGCGGGGAATGGACCGTGTCTTTGACAAGACAAAGATTAAGGCTGTCATTGACCACGTGAGCCCCGCCAAGGATTCCAAGTGCGCGACGCAGGAGAAGATTCTCCGCGACTGGGCAAGGCGGCACGGCATAGAGGACTTCTATGACATCGGGGACAACGGCGTGTGCCATGCGATTTTCCCCGAGAAGGGCTTTGTCCGCCCCGGTTTCACGGTCATCATGGGAGACAGCCACACCTGCACCCACGGGGCCTTCGGTGCCTTTGCGGCCGGTGTCGGCACGACTGACCTGGAGGTCGGCATCCTGAAAGGCGTCTGCTCATTCCGCACCCCCAAGACAATCAAGTTCGTCCTGAACGGCAGCCTCAAGAAGGGGGTCTATGCCAAGGACGTGATTCTCTTTTTGATCGGGCAGATTGGCGTGAACGGAGCGACCAACTGCGTCGCCGAGTTCACCGGGCCGGTCGTGGACAACTTCTCCATGGAAGAGAGGATGACGGTCTGCAACATGGCCGTCGAGGCCGGCGCGACGAGCGGCATCTGCCTGCCGGATGAAAAGACCGTGGACTACCTCTGGCCTTTCATCCAGGGCGAGTACAAGAGCAAGGAGGAGGCCCTCGCCGATTACAGCAAGTGGCATGACGACCCGGATGCCAAATATGAGAAAGTCCTCACTTTTGACTTGTCAAATCTCGCTCCTGTATGTACAATAAAGTATAAGCCCGACCAGATTAAGCCGATTGCCGAAATGGAGGGAACCCATGTCGATCAGGTGTACATCGGCAGCTGCACCAACGGACGGATTTCCGACCTGCGCGTTGCGGCTTCCATACTGAAGGGCAAGCATCTGGCCAAAGGTGTGAGGGGAATTGTTTCACCCGCTACGCCCGGCATTTACAAGCAGGCCTTGGACGAGGGGCTGATTTCGGTCTTCATGGATGCCGGTTTCTGCGTCACCAATCCGACCTGCGGAGCTTGTCTTGGCATGAGCAACGGTGTCCTTGCTGAAGGGGAGGTCTGTGCCTCCACGACGAACAGGAACTTCAACGGGCGTATGGGCAAAGGAGGCATGGTTCATCTGATGAGCCCGGCCTCGGCGGCGGCCACCGCAATAAAAGGGACCATAACGAATTCACCCCTCTATGAGGGATGAAATAAGCTATTTCTTCAAAAGTGAGGAAAACGATGAAACAGTTTGGAGGAGACGTTCTCTTTCTGGATCGTTCCGACATCAACACGGACGAAATCATCCCCGCCAAGTACCTGACGGAGAACACTAAGCAGGCTTTGCAGCCCTACTTGCTGGAGGACCTGAAGCTTGACGGTTTCAATCCGAAGACGGACATCGCCGGGAAGAAGGTAATCATCACGCGCGAAAACTTCGGCTGCGGATCGAGCAGGGAGCATGCCCCCTGGGCACTGGAGGTGAACGGCATTTACTGCGTCATCGCGGTAAACTTTGCCCGCATCTTCAGGCAGAATATGTACAACTGCGGGCTGCTTGCCCTTGACATGAACAAGCGGGATATAGACGATATGTTCCGCAGCTTCGCGAGCAAGGACACGACCTGCAAGATAGAGCAGAAGGAGGACGGAACCTGGAAGGTCAAGCTGATAGCCGGCTCGCTTTCCACCTCTTATCCCTTCAAGCTTGAGGGCTTCGAGAAGGCCCTGATAGAGAATGACGGCTGGATAGGCTACGCCGACAAGAAGTATTGATTCCTTCGAGCCGGTCTGGCGTGAGGATGAAAGGCCCCTGCTCCGTGGTGGAGCGGGGGCTTTTTTGTGCCCGCTGAGTGTGCCGCCGGGCGGCCTTTTCATGCGGACGGTCCGCGGGCATTGCGCTGCCAGTGCCCGTCCCCCCCCGGCGCATGATAATCATGCTAGCCGAGGGGCAGTCTGTCACAGGAGCGCGAACTGGGACGAATAGAGCTTGTAGTAGGGGCCCAGCCTTGCCATGAGCTCGTAGTGAGAGCCCCGCTCCACTATCTTTCCGTGGTCCACGTAGAAAATCGTCCCGCAGTTCTTTATCGTCGAGAGGCGGTGGGCGATGATGAAGGACGTGCGTCCCTTGAGCAGCTTGTTCAGCCCCCGCTGTAGCAGCAGTTCCGTCTCTGTGTCTATGGAGCTTGTCGCCTCGTCCAGGATAAGAATCCGCGGGTCGGCGAGCAGGGCGCGGGCAAAGGAGATAAGCTGCCTCTGCCCCACGCTGAGCCTTGTTCCCCGCTCATTGACCTCGGTCTGGTAGCCGTTCTCCAGCTGCATGATGAAGTCGTGGGCGCAGACTGTCCTGGCCGCCTGCATCACCTGCTCGTCGCTCGCCTCCATGTTCCCGTAGCGGATGTTGTCCATTATCGTTCCCTTGAAGATGAAGCTGTCCTGCATCATCACCCCCATCTGGGTGCGGAGCGAGCGTATCGTCACGTCCTGAAGGTCATGCCCGTCCACCAGGACCTGGCCGGACTCCGGGTTGTAGAAGCGGCTCAGGAGGTTTACGATGGTGGACTTGCCCGCCCCGGTCGGGCCGACGATGGCGACGGACTCTCCCGGCTCAATGCAGAAGCTGATGTCGTCCAGCACGCGGATGCCGTCGTCGTAAGAGAAACAGACGTTCTTGTATTCCACCTTTCCGGTCACCGGTGGCAGGACGGCCGCCCCCTCCCGGTCCGTTATCTTGACCGGCTCGTCGATCGTCTCGAAAATCCGCTCCACGTATGAGACCGCGGTCAGCAGGTTGTTGATGAAGTCCGCGAGGGTCGTGATTGGCTGCCAGAAACGGCTGATGTAGGCCGTGAAGGCGACGAGGGTTCCGACCGTCACCCCGGAGAATCCCGTCATGATCCAGCGGACACCTAGAACCAGGGCCGCCACGTTCGTTGCCGTCGAAATCAGCTGGACGAACGGCCCCATCAGGAAGGAAACCGTGACCGCGTGCATCCAGGCCTTGCGGTAGGAGGCGGACAGGTTGTCGAAAATCCTGATGTTCTCCTCCTCGCGGACGAAGGACTGTGTGACACGGATTCCGTTGATGCTCTCCGATATGTAGGCGTTCAGATTGGACTGCTTGTTGCTCTGGACCCGCCATGCCTTGCGCTGGTGCTTCTTGAGGATGAACACGTAGGCGATGAAGACCGGCAGGCCAGAGAGGACGACAAGGGTCAGCGGCAGGTTTATCGTGAACATGAAGATGATGATGAAAATCAGCGAGCAGAGGTCGGTGACCGTGTTGACCAGTCCGTTGCTGAGCACGTCGGAGAGGTTGTTCACGTAGTTGACGATTCTCACCTGTATCTTGCCGTGCGGCCTGGAGTCAAAGTAGCTGAAGGGCAGCTTGAGCACGTGGGTGAACAAGTCCGTCCTGAGGTCGTGCACTATGCCCTGCCCGATTTTGGTCATGATGCTTATCTTGACCTTGAGCGCGAGTGCCGTGAACGCCGAGATGCCGAGCGTCGCCAGGGCGAGCATGACAATCCTTCGGAAGTCCTTGCCCGGAATGCACTCGTCCATCACGATTTTGAGGAAGTAGGGGTAGAGCATCCCCAGGGCCGCCGTCAGCAACATCAAAAGGATGATGAACGCCATTGCCCCGGCGTGGGGCTTGACGTACTTGCCCAGTCGCCTGAGCTGGCCGAAGTCGTAGCTGTCCTCAAGGTCTTCGTCTATGTCGTACCTGTTGCGCGCCATCAGTTTTTCCCCCTGTCAAATCCGTCATAGCCGTCGAACGTTCCGACGTGCGCTTTGTTCCCGTTTTCCCCTGCCTGCTCGAACTCTCCGTACTGGTGGTGGAACACCGAGGCGTAGTAGCCTCCGGCCCTGACCAGCTCGTCGTGGGTTCCTCGCTCGATTATCCTGCCTTCCTTCATGACGAGAATCTGGTCGCAGTCCTTGACGCTTGAGATGCGGTAGGCGATGACGAAGAGCGTCCTGCTCTCCGCCACGCTCTTGAGGGAGCCCTGGATCTGGGTTTCGGTCTCCATATCGACCGCGCTCGTAGTGTCGTCCAGGATGATGATCGGCGGGTCCTTGAGCAGGGCGCGGGCAAGCGATATGCGCTGCTTCTGGCCGCCCGAGAGTCCGACTCCCCGCTCGCCGACCATCGTGTCGTAGCCCTCGCTCATCTTGCGGATGAAGCCGTCCGCGTCGGCGAGCTTGGCAGCCTGCTCCACCTTCTCGAAGGGGCAGTTCGGGTCGCCGTAAGCTATGTTCCCTTCTATCGTGTCGCTGAAGAGGAACACGTCCTGCATGGCCATGCCGATGTTCGCCCTCAGGTTCCGCATGTCCATCTGCCTCACGTCCGTGCCGTCCACGAGGACGGAACCTGAGGACACATCGTAGAAGCGGCAGAGCAGGTTCATCACCGTCGTCTTGCCGCTGCCGGTGCCGCCGATTATCCCGATGGAATGACCCTTCTGCACCGAGAAGGAGACGTCGTGCAGGATTTCCTCTCCGTCGGCCTTGTAGCTCACGTGGTCGAATTCCACGTTGCCGTCGATGTGGCTCTTGACGACGGGGCTTGCGGGCAGCTTGATGTCCGGCTCAACCTCATAAGTCTTGTAAATCTTGTCCACCGAGGCCTTGAAGCGCATCGCGTCGTTGATCAGCCAGCCGAGCATGCGGAGGGGGTTGGTCAGCATCCAGAGGTAGCCGTTGACCGTGACGAAGTTGCCGAGGGTCATCTCTCCCCGTATCGTCAGCCAGCCGCCGTATATCATCAGGATGACGTTGACGACCGTCCCCAGGAACTCGAAGATGGGGACGTACTTCTGCCAGATTTTGGAGGCCGCGATTTCGCTCCTGCGGAATGCCTCGTTCTCCTTCTCGAACCTGTTCAGCTCGAAGGCTTCCTTTGCGAATGCCTTGACGACCCTGTTGGCGGCGATGTTCTCCTGCACGTAGGCGTTCAGGCTGGAGAAGCACTGACGGACAACGGAGAAGGCCGGGCCGACTGCCCGCATCTGCCTGTAGACGAAGAACGCGCTTATCGGGAGGACGGCGACGAACATCAGGGCGAGCTTGATGTTGACGAAGAAAATCATGATGACCGCCGAGACGAGCCATATCGTGTTGCGGAAGATGTTCATGATGACGAATGCGACGAAGTGGCGGACCGCGTCCATGTCCCCCGTCTGCCGTGACATCAGGTCGCCGGTCCGGTTCTTGTTGTAAAAGGCGAAGTCCTCCCTGAGCAGCTTGCGGTAGACCGCATCCCTCATGTCAAAGAGAACCCCCTGGCTTGCCCGCTCTATGAGGAGGAGGGCGAAATACTGGAAGGTCTCGCGGAAAAGACAGACCCCGAGCAGCACCGCCATGAACGCGGGGAGCAGGCGGTACTCGCCGCCGACGATGACCTTGTCCACGACGTAGCCGGAGACCTTGGGATTTATGACCGCCATTGCGGAGACGACCGTGATGATGATGAGGCCGACCGTCATCTTGCCTCTCTGTTTTTTGAGAAAACCATTGAACCAAGAAAGTGATGTCATATTCCCCCATATTGCCCCATAACTAAAAAAAGTCAAGCATTAAAGTAAGTAAAAACAGTTTTTTAATATCGTTGAGGCTAAATTTGGCCGTGAATCCCTGGGGGCATAAAAAAACGCCCCGGTTGGGGGCGTTCAGTTTTTTCGTCCGTATTTCTACCGGGCGTATTCAATGATGCGGGTCTCGCGGATCATCGTTATCTTAATCCTGCCGGGATACTGCAAGTCATCCTCAATCTGCTTGGCGATGGACTTTGCAAGCTCCTTGACCTGCTCGTCGGCAATCTTCTCGTTGTTGACGAGTATCCGGAGCTCACGGCCGGCCTGAATGGCGTAGGCCTGCTCAACCCCGTCGAACCTGCGGGCGGTCGCCTCAAGGTTCTCAAGTCTCTTGACGTAGTTGTCCACGGTCTCGCGCCTTGCGCCCGGGCGGGCTGCGCTGATCGCGTCGGCAATCTGCACCAGGACGGCTTCGGGGGTCTGCGGCTCCACGTCGTTGTGGTGTGAGGCTATGGCGTTGACCACGCGCGGATCCTCCCCCATCTTGCGGGCCATCTCCGCGCCGACCTCGGCATGGTTCTGGTCGCTGTCAACCTCGGCTCCCTTTCCTATGTCATGCAGGAGGGCGGCACGCTTGGCGAGCTCCCTGTTGCAGCCAATCTCGGCGGCGAGCATGCTCGCTATCTCCGCGACTTCCTTGGAGTGCACCAGGACGCTCTGACCGTAGCTCGTGCGGAAGTAGAGGCGGCCGATTGCCCGCACCCCTTCCTGGCTCATGTTGTGGACACCGAGGTCGAAGAGGGCTTTCTCTCCTTCCTCGTAAATCTTCTGCTGGATCTCGCGGGTGACCTTCTGGACGATTTCCTCGATGCGGGACGGATGGATGCGGCCGTCCGTGATGAGACGCTCCAAGGCCTGCTTCGCAATCTCCTTGCGCACGGGATCGAAGCATGAGATAACGACAGCCTCGGGCGTGTCATCGATGATGATGTCTACCCCGGTCAGCGTCTCAAGGGTACGGATATTACGGCCCTCGCGGCCGATAATCCGCCCCTTCATCTCGTCACTCGGCAAAGACACCGTGGCGACAGTGTTGTCACCCGTCGTCTCGGAAGCCAGCCGCTGCATGGCGGTTATGAGGATTTTCTGTGCCTTCTTCTCGGCTGCGAGCTGGGCTTCCTGATCCACCTTGTTGAGCAGGGCCTGCGCGTCATGGCGGGCCTCGTTCTCCAGGCTCTTGATGATCAGGGCCTTCGCCTCGTCGCGGGTCAAGCCGGAGATGCGCTCCAGCTCCGTGCGGAGGCTCTCCTCTTTCTGGCGGAATCCTTCTTCCTTGCGGAGCAGGGCGGCCTGCCTGTCGGCGACCTCCTTCTCCTTCTTGTCGTATTCCTGCCCCCTCAGCTCAAGGGTTTCCTCTTTCTTCCTTACGCTTCTCTCGTAATCCTGAATCTCCTTGCGGCGATCTCTGTTCTCCCGTTCCTGCTGGGCTCGCTCCTGAATGAGTTGTTCCTTTGCCTGTAGCTGAAACTCTTTTTTGAGAGCCTCGGCTTCTTTTATAGCATCCTGTTTGACGCGCTCGGCTTTCTGCTCGGACGCTGACAGTTGAAATCTGGCATAAATCCAGCGGATAGTCCATCCAAGAACAATTCCCACAACCGGGAGGACTATGTATGTAAGCAACTGCAACATATACACATTCCCCATTCTGTATAGAATTATTCCTTATAAGAATAGAATATTGCGGGAATTGTGTCAAGGGAAAGATTTAAGCCTGTATGCAAGTTTGTGCCCGGGGACCACGGCCCTGTGCCGGATTGGAAGCTGAAAAAGCCCCTCCGGGGGTGTCCGGAAGGGCTTTCGTGCTTGGGGAATCAGTCTCAGCCGATCGTTACGGTCAGCTCCAGCTCCTTGACCCCGGCGTTCGCCTTGACGACGTTGCCGGTGACCTTGCCCTTGGAGGCATCCTTGAGGGCAATCTTGACCTCACCCTCGTTGTTGTTGTTGACAACGTGGATGCGGTACTCGGTGCCACGGAACTTGCGGGTCATCTCCGCCGTCGTGATGTGGGCGGGGAGGCGGGGCTCAACGACGAGTCCCTCGTAGTCGGGGCGCAGTCCGCAGATGTACTGGGAGAGCGCGACGAAGTTCCACGCCGCCGTTCCCGTCAGCCAGCTGTTCTTTGCCTCTCCGGCACGGCGGGCCTTCTTTCCGGCAATCATCTGGGCATAGACGTAGGGCTCCGTCCTGTGGATGTCGGAGATGTCCTCCAGGAATGCCGGGGCAATCTTGGTGTAGTGCACCCATGCGTCCTCGGGGCGGCCGGTCTTGACCTCGCCGATGATGACCCAGGGGTTGTTGTGGCAGAAGATTCCTCCGTTCTCCTTGTATCCCGGCGGATATGAGGAGACCTCTCCCAGCTCCACGTGGTAGACGGAGTAGGGCGGCTCCACGATGCAGATGCCGTACTTGGAGTCCAGGTACTTCTTGGTGCTGTCAAGGGCCTTGGCGGGAAGCCCCTTGTCGGCCCCGATCTGGGCCATGCTTCCGAAGCCCTGGGTCTCGATGAAGATTTTTCCTTCCTCGCAGTCCTTGCTTCCGACCTTGTGGCCGAAGTCATCGTATGCGCGGAGATACCAGTCGCCGTCCCATCCTGCGGTGCAGATGGCTTCCTCCATCTTCTTGCAGAGGGCCTCGGCCTTCTTGGCCTCCTCCTCCTCGCCCATTATGCGGCACATAGCCGCGTAATCCGGGGTGACGAAGACGAACATCTGCGCTATCATGACGGACTCGGCGTTCTTGCCTTCCTTGTTCGTGCAGGTCTGGAAGGAGTCGTTGGGGTTGGTGGAGAAGCAGTTCAGGTTCAGGCAGTCGTTCCAGTCCGCGCGCCCGATCAGCGGCAGCCCGT
>JAFSSU010000068.1 GCA_017450845.1 Treponema sp. | reverse complement strand
GCCGAGGAAGCGAGGCAGGCGGCGGAGGCCGCAAGCAGCGCCGCCGCGGAGAAGGCGCGGCAGGAGGAGTCCGCCGCGGGCTCCGGCAGCGCGGGAAGCTCGGTCCCGTCTGATTCCGGCACGGCAGGCTCAGGTTCGTCAGGGGACTCCGGCTCAAGCGGCACGGAGCCCGGCATGGGCACGTCCCCTTCTGTCGCAGGAAACACATCTTCCGGCAGTGGCCAGGGCGGCGCGGGGCAGGGAGCGTCCGGAAGCGGAAGCTCCGGCTCGGGAGCAAGTTCCGGCGGAAGCCAGTCCGGTGCGGGTACCGGTATCCCGGACATCACGGACAGGGCAGCTTGGGATGGCAAGAGCTTCCGCGAGTTCAAGTTCGAGACTGACAGAAAAAAGACGGTGCGCGTGACGCTCAAGGCGAATTTGGCAGACTGGCATGAATCGTTCAACTTGGTCACATATGGATACTACAACACGGATGTAGGAGCCTCTGTGTATCCGAACAGGGATGCTAACGGAAAACTTGATGGCACTGGTACATTCGAGAAGGAACTCGACCCTGGGCTGACCTACTACGTGCTCAGCAAGCAGGACGGCGGTGAATTCACCATCCTCAACGTCGAGGAAATCTAGCGGCGGGCAAGCTTGTGCTAAAACATCTTTTCTTCTATAATACAGCCCTATGAGCGAGAACTTCCGGGAATTCTGGGGCGAGGCCCTCAGGCTGATAAGAGAGGAATACACCAGCAAGGGGCAGGAGGGGGACTTCAAGCTCTGGTTCAACATGGAGTACGTTGGGGACTCGGGCAACGAGATAACCGTCAACGTCCCCTCCGCCTTTTTCTGGGCCCAGCAGGTCTCGAAGGGCTATGTCTCTAAGGTTCAGGAGACGCTAAAGGACCTGACCGGCCAGGAGCTCACGCTCGTCCACGTGGAGACGAACAAGCCCGTCTCCTCCCAGGCGGCGCAGTCTGCCCCACCGCCTCAAGCGGCACGGCCCGTACAGCCGGCACCAAGCACCCGCATCACGGAATCCCCCGCCCCCATGGCATCCGGCCCCGCCCATGCCGCGCCGGAAGACATCCTGGAGCAGGCCAGGGCGGACTACAACTCCGGCCGCACGGATGGCGCGGATGACGGTCAGGCCGGCGGGCGCGGGAAGCATCCCCTTCTCAGCGAGGACTTCACGTTCGGCAGCTTCGTAAAGGGCGACAACAACGACTACGCATACTCGTCCTGCCTCGCCATCGCCAAGAACCCGGGCCAGGCCAAGCTCTTCAACCCCCTCCTCCTCTACGGCGGGAGCGGACTGGGCAAGACCCACCTGCTGCAGGCCGTCGGCAACTACATCTGGGCGACGAGCCCGGAGCCGCTCAAGATATGCTACACGACGACGGAGAACTTCATGAACGAGTTCAGCGTCGCCATCAAGGGCAATGTCCCCGACAAGTTCACCAAGAAATACCGCGGCTTCGACGTGTTCCTGCTCGACGACATCCACTTCCTGCTCGGCAAGCCCGCCCTGCAGGAGGCGATATTCAACACCTTCGACGGGCTCAAGAGCCACAACGCCCAGATGATTTTCACCTGCGACCGGCCGCTCAACGAGCTCAAGGGCCTGGAGGAGAGGCTCAGGAGCCGGATCGGGAGCGGGCAGGCTATAGATATGGCTCCCCCGCAGTTCGAGACCCGCTGCGCCATCCTGCAGAAGAAGCTTGAGCTCATGGGAAAACGCCTCCCGGAGGAAGTTGTGAACTACATAGCCAAGAACGTGCAGTCCAACGTCCGCGACCTGGAGGGCTGCCTGAAGAAGGTCGTCGGCTACGCGGAGCTTACGGGGCAGGTGCCGGACGTGACCAAGGCCCAGAACCTGCTGCGGGACAACTTCGTCGAGGCCTCCATGGAGTCCATCTCGATGGACACCGTGCAGCGGGTCGTCGCCGAGCACTACAACATCTCCCTGTCGGACATCAAGGGCAAGAAACGGAACAGCAAGGTCACGTTCCCCCGGCAGATCGCGATTTACATTGGCCGGACCCTGCTCGACTACTCCTACCCGGAGCTCGGTGAGGAGTTCGGCGGCCGCGACCATACGACGATGATGCACAGCTACGAGAAAATATCCGACCAGCTCAAGGTGGACCCCTCCCTTGAGGTGACCATCAACATGCTGGTGCGGCAGATAAAGGATTACCGGAAATGAAACTGCTAGTGATAATACCGACCTACAATGAGGTCGAGAACATAACCAGGCTTATCCCCGAGGTCTTCGCGGTCATACCGGCGGACGCGGGAATCCTCGTCGTGGACGACGGGTCGCCGGACGGGACGGGCAAGGCCGTCAAGGACATCCAGGGCCGGTATGATGGCCGCCTGAGCCTGCTGGAGCGGACGCAGAAGTCCGGGCTTGCGGACGCCTACATCACGGGATTCCGCTGGGGCATGGAGAGGGGCTACGACGTGCTCTGCGAGATGGACGCGGACTTCTCCCACAAGCCCGGGTACCTTCCCGCCATGTGGGAGGCAATACAGTCGGACGACGTCGCCATCGGGTCGCGGAACGTCAGGGGCGGAAGCGTGGAGGGCTGGACCTTCACCCGCAACCTCATCTCCAAGGGCGGTTCCCTCTACTCCCGGATGGTACTCGGCTGCCCCGTCAAGGACCTGACCGGGGGATTCAACATGTGGCGCAAGTCCGCGCTGGACAAGATCGGCCTCGACACGATAATCTCCAAGGGCTACTCCTTCCAGATAGAGATGAAGTACAAGGCCTACAAGGCGGGATGCTCCATAAAGGAGATACCGATCAGCTTCCCTGACAGGAAGTTCGGCGAGTCCAAGATGAGCAAGGGCATCTTCATGGAGGCCCTCAGGGCCGTCTGGCGGATCCGCCGGGGCTAGTCACCACATCCTGCCCGCGAGCATCGCGAGGCGGATGAAGGCGACGGAGCTGCCCTCCCTCAGGCGGACGGGAGCGTCAAGCGGGGCGGACGCGTCCGGCCCGGCGACCTCCTCCCCGTCCACGAACAGGGCGAAAAGCCCGTCCTCGTAGCACCGGCGGGCGTTCCGCTGCGCTTCCTCCAGCGGGGGAATCCTGCTGTTTTTCCCAATACCGGACAGGATAGCCCCGGGCGATATTTTCCCCGTGGCCGCCATGCGTCCTGCTTCCTCCGGCGAGAGGACGCGGAGCAGCCCGTCCTCCGCCCCGGCCTGCCTCGGTTTGTGGCGGGCGGAAAAACGCCTGAGGCATTCTGCCGTCACCGCGTCAAGCAGGTCTCCGACCGTCCTTGCGGGGCTTTCTTCCATGAATTCATCGGGCAGGGGGAATGCGGCCGGCTCCACGGCGCTCCGCTCCCGTCCCGGCTTCTTCACGCTGACGTACACGTTCATCCATACCCCCTTACGGCTTGCCGTCGATCTGATTGAGGATATAGGGATCCTTTATCTTCCCGTCCCGGGCGAACATGAGGACCTTGGACAGGACTTCTGCCGTCTTGGGGTCCTCGTCCGCGAAAGGCAGGAAGAGCCGCCCCCTCTGCTGCGAGTGGACGGCGACGACGTTTATCGCGCTGCCTGCGAGCTTCCTGACCAGGCCCGTCCCCAGGTGGACGGTGTATTCCGCCCGGCTCCCGCTGATGATGGCAAAGTTCCCCTCGAAGCGGACGTTCCCTATATTGAACAGTCCGAGCGAGAACTCGCAGACCGCCCGCCGCATCTCGATCGTCGAGTGGCTGGTCTCCGGGTCCACCCCTCCCGCGTGGGCGACGCTGACGGCAAGGTCCACGTCCCTCATTGTCTCCGAATAGAGGATGCCGGGGATGTCCCGGATACGGAGCGGCCGTTCCTCGTCACCCGGCTTGTACAGGCGGCGCGCGAAGCTGACGAACTCGACGGCTGGGCATTCCGCGTCGGCGGGCGAGAACCAGTCCGCCTGCGCGTAAATCTCAGCGATGAGGTTCTGCTTGTAGAAGACCTTCTGAAGGCCCTCCTCGTAGCCCGCAATCCAGCGGCGGCCACGGAGGCAGGCCGCGGCCTTCCGGGGCTGGATCTGGTTGCCCGCGAACATGTAGCTCCTGTCCTTGTCCAGCTCCTCGTCAAGCTTGACGTAGAGCTCCCGGAAAACCTGCTTGAAGGGCTGCACGATCTGCCTGCCGAATATGTGCCGCTGCCAGTCGTGCCAGTGGCCTCCCCGGAAGAGATCCAAGGGGTGGGCGACGCGGAGGGGGCAGTCCGCGCCGATTGCCGTCTCCGTCCCGTCGTAGGACACGAGGAAGCAGTCCCCGTCACGGGCGGCAAGGAATCCTGTCGGTGCCGAGGTATCCTCCGGTCCGTCCCCAGTCTCCGTACGCTCATCGTCCCGCACGAAGAGGAGGGTCGTGACCAGGGGGCTTATGACGGGGTTCCCGTACAGGGCGGCAATCTCCTCCGCCGGGATGCGGACGCACCCGGTCATGAAGTCCTCGAGCATCGCCCGCGTCCGCCCGTGCTGGCTCTTGAGCCGCTTGCAGGTCTCCTGCAGCTCAGCCGCATCCTTGTCCTTCCTGAGTGCGGCAGGGATGCCCTTCAGGATCTTGCCGTCCTCGTCGTTCCGGTACTCGGCGCGGGGGCTGCTGTCCTCATCCGCCGCAATCCTGATGCTGTAGCCGCTCGTGCCCGCCGGGCGGAAGCCGAATACCGCTCCCAGGCTTTCCGTCAGCCGGCACTCCATGCTCAGGTTCAGCCGGTTCACGTCCGTGTAGCCGGCCGCCCGCGACAGGTTCTCAAGGGCTATGCCGAGCGCCTCTCCCTCGCTCTGCCGCCGCTGCGCCCCGAATGCCCGGCTCTCCTTTTTGAACTCCTGCAGGAACTCGTAGCGGTGCAGGATCCGCTCCTTCTTTTCCTCCGCCTTCATCGGGATGAGCGGGTAGCTCATCAGGAGGTCCTTGTTACGGGCCCGGGCTATCTCCTTCTCAAGCTCCTCTTCCGTGACCCTGCCCAAGGCGGCATCGGCGAACTTGCGGGCACGGGCATGGCGGGAGCCGTCCGAGATGTATTTCGCGCTCCGGTACAATTTGTCGAACACCTCCCCGCCCGGCGCCGCATACATCTCGGTGAACCAGTCCGGGTCGAACGCCCCCCGCTCCAGCTCGTCCAGGGTCAGGGGGGTATATTTTGCGATGAGCGACGCGTCCCGCTCGTCGTGCCAGCCCGGCTTCATGTGGGCGATGAAGTAGTAGCAGCCCCGCTCGAATTCCGCCACGCCCAGCATCTCTCCGATGATGGGAATCCATGCGGGGGCGTACATGGCAAGGTCGTAGAGCTTCTGCTCCTTTATCTTGTACTCCCCTGCGATCTCCTTCATCTCCTCCGCCGTGTCGCCGGGCAGGGGGCGGCTGACGGCGATGAGATGGCTCAGGCAGTAGCCGCGCGAAAGGCTCCCTTCTCCGTACTCCGTACTCCTCGCCAGGGGGGCGGAGCCGAGCGCATGAAGCAGGCGGAGGACCTTCCTGCCCCCGTGGACGGCCCCGACGTAGCGGACATAGCGGGAGCAGCTGCCCTCCGCATCGCCCCGTCGGAGCTCGCCCTCCGTTATCGTGTCCTCGATTCGGCGGAGGATGGCCGCAAGCTCCTCGTCCTCCGCCTTGTGGAAGTGGAGGGTTCTGAGGTTCTCCGCGAAACGGCTTATCCTGATGATGCCCGTCTTGTAGGCGCGGAAATAGTCGCCCGTGCCCGGCGCGTTGAAGCATTTTGCCGGGCCGTAGAGGTCGGTGCCGGTGTCCGGCGGCTCCTCCCCGAAGCCCGCATGACGGGCAAGGACGTAGCGGGGCGTGAACCAGCGGCGGAACTCCCCGTCGTCCAGCCCGCTGCTGTCGGTCTTGG
>JAFSSU010000067.1 GCA_017450845.1 Treponema sp. | reverse complement strand
GACGAGCGCGCTGGACACGGAGACCGAGGCCGCCGTCATGGAGGCCATCGACGGGCTCTCCGGCCGGAAGACACTGCTCATCATCGCCCACAGGCTCACGACCATCAGGAACTGCAATATCGTCTATGAGATTAAGGACGGGAAAGTTCGGAAAATAAAGTAGCCCAAAACTGCCGATTGGGCGTCTCATGGTGAGATTTGTCAAATCGGGACTTGACAAATCACGATTTGACAAATACCATGAAGACATGACGGAATTCATCGGCAGGAAAGAGGAGCTTGCGTTCCTTCAGGAAAAATACGAGGCAAGAGGCGGCCAGCTCGTCATCCTTTACGGCCGGAGGCGCATAGGGAAAACCGAGACGATACGTCGTTTCTGCGAGGGGAAGGAGCCGGTCTTCTTCACGTGCACCCAGACCGAGGACAGGAACCAGCTCTCAGCGTTCAGCAGGGAGCTGCTCTCGGCCGACCTGCCCCAGCGCAGGTACATCACGGAATTCTCAGGCTGGGAGCAGGCTTTCTCCGCGCTAAGGGACATCCCGCACCCGGCGGGGAAGAAAAGCATCGCCGTGATCGACGAGTTCCCGTACATGGCGAAGGAGAACCCGGAAATCCCTTCAATCATCCAGAAGCTCTGGGACACGGAGCTGAAAGACGAGGACATCCTGCTCATCCTCTGCGGGAGCTCGATGAGCTACATGGAGAAGGAGGTCCTTTCGGAGAAGAACCCGCTCTACGGACGGGCGACGGGGATACTCAAGATGCTCCCCATGCCATACTCTGAGTCCGCGGAATTCGTGAGGGGCTGGAGCAGGTACGACAAAATCGTGGCACACGCAATCCTCGGAGGCATCCCGTATTACCTGAGCCAGTTTGACGGGCGGAAAAGCCTGAAAGACAACATCTGCTCGAACATACTGCGGCGGGGCTCCATCCTCTACTCCGAGCCGGAATTCCTCCTGCGGCAGGAGCTCCGCGAGCCGACGACCTACAACACGATTATCCAGGCGGTCGCCGGCGGGAGGATCGCGTTCAATGAAATCCAGCAGGCGACCCAGATAGAGAAGGGCAAGCTCTCCGTATACCTGAAGAACCTGATTGCGCTCGGCGTGATCAGCCGCGAGTTCCCCGTCCTCAGCCCGGAGAAAGAGAGGCAGAACGTCCAGCGGGGGCTTTACAAGCTCTGCGACCCGTTCTTCAGGTTCTGGTACAGGTTCGTCCTCAGGAATTATTCTGCCCTTGAATTCGGAGACTGGGAGAACGTCTACGATACGGTGATCGAGCCCCAGCTGAACGAATTCGTGTCGTTCCCGTTCGAGGACATCTGCATCGAATGGCTCAGGGGGCAGAACAAGCAGAGGGCGCTCCCGTTCGTCTTCACGAGGGCCGGCCGCTGGTGGGACAAGAACGTCGAGGTGGACATAATCGCCTCGAACGAGGACAGGTCAAAGATAATCAGCGCGGAGTGCAAGTTCCACAACAGCCCTGTTAATGACTCCGAGCTGGAGAAACACCTGCACAAGGACCTTTCCCTGCTGAGGCGGAAGGAAGGGGCAGGAATCTTTTACTGGTACTTTTCCTGGGGCGGGTATACGGATGAGGCGGAAAGCTTCGCAAGGGAGAACGGCATGCGCCTGGTGTCCGGTGAAGAGCTGCTGTAGAGGGAGCAACATATGGACAGGAACACGAATGAAATCCTTCCGGAGAAGCGATACAAAACAGGCGAAATTGAGATACATGCCCTCGGATGTCTATGCCATAACCGGATGACAGTTTCCAGCAACTTGTGAAAAACGCCGCGTATAGTCAGAGTTAACAGCATCTTTAACCTTGCGCATAATCAGAGTTTTGTGTATGCGCACATTCTTGCAGAACAGAAGAAGTTTTGAGGAATCCGACAGGATAAAGCGTGACATATTTAACGGTGCATACATAATCCATCCCAGAAACCTTGCGGAAAAGAACGGGATACTCTGCATTCCGCCATACATGGCGATGTGCCTGTAGGCATATCACAAAAACAGGCGGAGCTTAGCGCTACAAGTTTTTTCATTTGCCTTAACAACCTCTTGAAAACCATTTGTCAAGGACAAGTGTAAGCTCATCGATTGTCGCCCGGAAACGGCGGTGCCTTTACGCGCATTTTGATTCTCCGGACCTGCTCAACAGGATTCAAGTCAGGGGAATATACGGGAATGGATATGATGGTCAGACCGTTGGCGAGAAGTCCACAAGCCTGACGGCGGCGGGGAAGCCCAGATAGCGGAGTATATCCTCTCCCTTCCTGACGGACTCGACACATACATCGGGGAGCGGGGGATCAGGATGTCCGGCGGTCAGAGGCAGCGGGTCGGTATAGCCCGGGCCCTGTACAACGACCCGGAGGTGCTGGTGCTTGACGAAGCGACGAGCGCACTGGACACGGAGACCGAGGCCGCCGTCATGGAGGCAATCGACGGGCTTTCAGGCCGGAAGACCCTGCTCATTATCGCCCACAGGCTCACGACCATCAGGAACTGCGGCATCGTCTACGAGATTAAGGACGGCAGGGTGACGAGGACGAGGTAGGAGGTCAAGAGTCCGTTCATGCCTCCGGAAAGACCAGGCGGACGGAAAATCAGGGGGCAGATATAAAACGAAAGCTGTGGAGGGCTAGCTTGGCTTGTCTCGTTTGGCTTGAAT